>JANXUW010000321.1 GCA_025351985.1 Pseudolysobacter sp. | reverse complement strand
TGTCGGCTTCGACTGCTACATTCCTTAAGATATTTAATCGCAAAATGTAATAGCTATATTTTCTTCGCTATGATTTAGCCCCTCAGATGTTGGGACAGCACGCAGAGGTCTGTCCTGCATTTGGGGGGGGGGGCGATAAGTTCATAAATTTTTCCAAAATTGCTCTTCCACGTTCAATTTCCCGTCGTTTTCGGTGTGGTCTTGAAATCGAAACGAAGCAATGATTGGAAGGTAGCAATCAAGGTAAAAAACACGGGAAGTTACATGCGAAGTATCAGCTACCCCTGTTCTGAAAATGCCCCGTCCCTTACAGGGGTTAAATAAACTACCCTGACTTAAGCTGCTGTAGACGCTGGGGCTTTGTGTGCGTTTTCGTGACCTTGCGCATACTTTTGGAACATGCTTCTTTGTTTTTCGATGAATGTGACGCAACGCGGTAAAAAATATACAAAGCTATACCGAACCGTTGCAGAGACAAGCTTTCTACGCTTTGTGAACAGCAGAAGTTCCTGCACCGCAGTTTGTGCGTTGACTGAAATCGTCATACCGTTGTAACGCAAGTTCGGCGCAATAGTGGCTGCGCAGATCGCCGGACTACCGCCATCACATGCACATTGTCGATACGACTTTGTTTTTCGCGCCGCACAGCGGTGGTGTGAAACGTTATCTGCTGGCCAAACATCGCTACTTGGCGAGCCAGCCGGAGGTGCGTCACAGCCTGCTTGTGCCGGGGCCACACGATCGCGAAGTCGCGGCTGGCGTCATCGAACAACGCAGCCTGCGTATTCCGTTGGCGGGCGGTTATCGTTTGCCGCTGCGCTTGCGCGCGTGGCGACGTGCGTTGCGTTCGCTCGCGCCGGATGTGATCGAGGTTGGCGATCCGTATCACCTCGCGTGGGTCGCATTGCGTGCCGCGGATGAACTCGGCGTGCCGGCGGTCGCCTTTGCGCATTCCGATCTCGCGCGGCTGTTGGCCAGTCGTTTCGGCCGTGGCATTGGCAGGATTACCGAGGCGTATTTGCGCCGACTGTATGCGCGTTTCGACCTGGTCATGGCGCCGAGCAGCAGCATTGCCGAACGCCTGCGTGGCATCGGCGTGGAGCGTGTGGTGGTGCAGCCGCTCGGTGTCGATGGCGAGGTCTTTCATCCGTCGCGGCGCGATCCGGAATTGCGCACGCTGCTCGGACTGCCGCCGCAAACCCGGTTGCTGATTTTTGCCGGACGCATGGCGCGCGAAAAACAGATTCCGCTGCTGCAGCGCGCCGTGCACGAACTCGGCGCGCCATATCATTTGTTGCTGGTCGGCGGCGAGCGGCTGCAGCATCTTTCCGAGCGCGTCACGCTGCTGCCGTATCAGCAGGACAGCAAACGTCTGGCGCGCCTGCTTGCGAGCGCCGATGTGCTCGTGCATGCGGGCGAGCACGAAACGTTCGGCATGATTTTCATCGAAGCGATGGCCTGTGGTATTCCGGTGATCGGCATGCGTTCGGGCGCGGTCGCCGAACTGATCGATGATGATGTCGGTCGCATCGCCGAACCCGGCGATATCGCGTCGCTGAAATACACGATCGTCGATATGTTCGAACAGAATATGGCAACGATGGGCGCGGTTGCGCGTCAGCGCGTCGAACAATACTACACATGGGAAAGTGCGTTCGGACAGCAGCTTGAAAGTTATGCGCGTTTGCATCGTCCGCGCGCCGAACTGGCATTGTGCATGGCGCAAGTGAAGTGAGCGTGACAAAACATCTCTGCATCGTGTTGCATGATGTCGCGCCGGCGACGTGGCCGGCGTGTCGCCGTCTGCTCGATATGCTGGTCGATCTCGGTGATCCGCCGGTCACCTTGCTGGTCGTGCCGGATTTTCATGGCCGCGGCCGCATCGATACGGCGCCGGATTTTTTCCGCAGCGTCGATGCGCTCGCAGCGCGCCGAGCGGAGATCGCATTGCATGGCTATTTTCATCGTGACGATGCACCGTCGCCGCGCTCGCCGGGTGCATGGTTGCGACGACGAATATTGACGGCCGGCGAGGGTGAGTTTTCTACGCTTGATCGAGATGCCGCTGCGTGCCGCATTGACGACGGGCAACACATGCTCACGCGCGTCGGCTGGAATATCGCCGGCTTCGTACCGCCCGCGTGGCTCGGCAGTCGCGGCACATACGAGGCGCTGTGTGCGACTACATTGCGTTACACCAGCACGCACACGGCACTGATCACGCTGCCGGATCAACGGCGCATCGCGGCGCCGTGCCTGACCGCGTCGACGCGTTCGGCCTGGCGTCGTAGCGTCAGCAGGATCTGGCTGCGCACGATGTCATCGCTGTGGGCGGCATCGCCGTTGTTGCGTATCGGCCTGCATCCCGATGACGCGCTGCATCCCGAGATCATGATGTGCTGGCGCAAGCTGATCGGCACATTGCTGCACGATCGCATTGCGCTGACAAAATCCCAGGCCGTTGCACACTACGAATGCGCCGCGCCGGCTCGCTGCTGATTGCGCTTGCGCTGATCGCAGCACTGGCCGTGCCGATGCTGCTCGGGGGCGGCGATGCGCTGGCGACGGCGTGGAATTTTCCGCTGCCGAATCTGGCTGCACTCACTTTGCTGGCAATGTGCAGTTGGCTCAGCAAGGCGGAAAAGCTGCGTATGTTGCTACGCCAGATCGGCGCGCCGCTGGCATTCTGGCGCGCGCTGGGCATCTCGCTCGCGACCGATTTTGCGTTCATGGCAACGCCTGCGGGCGCCGGCGGTTATCCGGCCAATATCCATCTGCTCAAGCGCGCTGGTGTTTCCAGCACAAGCAGCGCAGCCGTGGTCGTGGCCGATCAATTGCTGGATCTGCTGTTTTTTGCAGTGGCGATTCCGCTGTCGCTGCTGGCCTTGCTCAGCACCGATCTGCCCGCAGGATTGCGCGCAACGGCATCAGTAATGGTCATGTTGCTGATTGTCGTCAGCATGATCATCGTGCTGTTGCGACACCGATTCTGGCGCTGGATTTTTGCCCGCCAGCGTATCTTCAAAAACAATGCGTGGTGGCATCGGCGACAACGTGAACTGCTGCGTTTTCTGCACGACATGCGACTTCAGGCGCGCACGCTGGCTAATGCGAATGCGAGCTTCTATTGCAAACTCGCGTTGTTCACCGCACTGCAATGGCTCACACGCGATGGCGCGCTCTGGCTGGTGCTGATGCTGCTTGGACATCCGTTGCCGTTCGCGTATGCGCTGCTGCTGCAGGCGCTGGTGTTGCATGCCGCGCAATGGACTGGCGTGCCTTCCGGCGCCGGTGGGGCCGAGCTCGGCCTGACGGTCGCGCTCGCGGCCTGGGCGCCTGTGAGCAGCATCGCCACGGCACTGCTGTTATGGCGTTATGCGACCTTGTATCTCGGTCTGGGCGCGGGCGGAATTGCGTGGCTGATGTTGTGTACTCATCGACGCCAACACCAGTGCCAAGGTTCGTAGGTGATGCCGTGCGGATTGCCGCGCGGAAACGACAGATGAAATCCATACGTTCGTGCGTGAGTCTGCAACCACGCAAACGCTGGTGAGTTTTCGAATTCTTCTTCGAGTGCGGCGAATCCCGGTGTGGTGATATCCAACGCACGTCCGGAATGGTGTTCGCTGTAACCCGGTGCCGCATTTACTTCGAGGATTTCCGCGATCGATAAACCACGTTCAAGTTTGCGTCTGAAGATGCCGAGTTGATATTCGATGCTGCGAAACGCCGAAACAAACTGCAGCGTGATGCCGTCTTTGGCTGCCGCATCGCACATGCGTTGCCATGCTCGCGCCGCGCGAGGGGCGAGGCGCTGCTCGCGACCTTGCGTATCCAGGCCGATGCCGAGCAGGGCGGCAGGTTCGCGCACCGGTCGCAGTTTCCTGAGCTTGCCGTAATCGCGCGGAACGCCGAGCGCAAATACTTGCTGCAGGAGTTCACGCTGAAGTCTTGCGTCAGTCACGAACCGGATCCTCGAAATTCGCGAATATGCAGCATCACTTTTTCCGCCCGATTTTTTCATCGATTATCGGCACGGCTTTCGCACGCCCGGTCTTGCGCAACGCATCGCGCAACACGTATTCGATCTGCGCGTTGACGCTGCGCAACTCATCGTCCGCCCAGCGTTGCACGGCGTCGAGCACATCGGCGCTGATGCGCAGCGGGTAGGCTTTTTTATCGGCGCTCATTGCGTTTGCGCGAAAGTGGTTTGTCCTGATAACGCAGTTGTCCGAGCAGCAGCACGATCGACAGAATACTGATGACGACCACGAATGCGATCGTGACCCAGTTTCGTGCGGAAGTATCGCCGTGCAGCGCGAACAGGAAGATGCCGTGCGTGAAGATCGCAACGCCGATCAGGGCGAGAATCACGCTGGCGAATTGCCCGAGGCCATGCGGATCGCTGACGCGATCCCAGTCGATATTCTTGAGCAAACCTACCGGGCCACGCATGCGAATCAGCAGCGCGATGGTGAACATCAGAATGCCGACAACAAGGCTGATGATGAGTCCGGCAAGTTGATCCGACATGGCTGTGCGCTCGCTCAGTACAGGCTGCCGGTGTTCACGATCGGCTGCGTTCCGCGCTCGCCGCACAACACCACCAAAAGGTTGCTGACCATCGCCGCCTTGCGTTCTTCATCGAGCTGCACGACGTTGCGTTTGGCGAGTTGTTCGAGCGCCATTTCGACCATGCTGACCGCGCCTTCGACGATGCGCGTGCGTGCTGCTATGATCGCACTGGCCTGCTGACGCTGCAGCATGGCCTGCGCGATTTCCGGGGCGAAAGCCAGATGGGTAATACGCGATTCGATCACCCGGATGCCGGCGCTGGTGAGGCGATCCTGAATCTCCTTTTGCAGATGTTCGGAGATCTCCTTGCCATGACTGCGCAGCGACAATGCGCCGGTATCGTGCGAATCGTAGGGATAACTCGTCGCCATCGAACGCAGTGCCGATTCGCTCTGGATATGGATGAAGTCTTCGTAGTCGTTGACCTCGAAAATCGCCTCGGCGGTATCGACCACCTGCCACACCACGACGGCGGCGATCTCGATCGGATTGCCATCGAGATCGTTGACCTTGAGCTTGCTCGATTCGAAATTGCGCACGCGCAGACTGACCGAGCGTTTGCTGTAGAACGGGTTGGTCCAGCGCGGCCCGGCGTCACGCACGGTGCCGACATATCGTCCGAAAAATTGCAGCACCTTGCCTTCGTTCGGTGCGACCGTAAAAAAACCGCCGAGCGCGATCAGCAGCACGACGCCTGCAAGCACCGCAACGATGATCGACCACGGCGCTTGGTGTTGCAGCGAGTTGATCAGCCATGCGCCATCGGCCAGCAACAGCACGATGAGGCCGATCAGCGCGGGAATTCCCGACGGGGCGGAATAACGACGTTCGTTCATGGCGACACTCCTGGAGAGTTAGTAAATTAGATATCAAAAAGATATCAACAGTCAAGAATTTCGGCCAGATTGCCATAAGTATACAAAGGCTGTTTGGTGGTGTTTTGTAGTTCTGGAGACCAGCAGCTATACCATTGCCATTGAACACATCTTGGAAGCCTTGTTGAGCGAAATCGACGTTCATGAAGCGTGGGTTTTTCCAAGCGACATCGACGTGGAAGAATCTTCCCTGATGGGAGGTGCGAATCCGCGGAATTGGGTCGACACAGGTGTCTAAATGGGTTTCTTCTCTAGGTGTTTGATCCCAGGCTTTGATGGTGCAATCTTTTCCACAAATTGGAAGGAGGCACTATGGGCCAGATTTTTCACGGGAGCGCCACAACGACAGAGGCGGTCCGTCGAGCAATACAACATAGTCAAGAGAGCCTGAGGGCTCTTTCAAAACGCTACGGCATCAATCAAAAGACGGTTGCCAAATGGAAGAAAAGGGTTTCCGTCACGGACTTGCCCACGGGTCCGAGAGAGCCAAAATCAACCGTTCTATCGATGGAGGAAGAGGCTGTCATCCTTGCTTTTCGACGTTATACGTTGCTGCCTCTGGACGATTGCTTGTATGCCTTGCAACCCACGATTCCGCATCTGACGCGCTCTTCATTGCATCGCTGCTTGCAGCGCCATGGCATTTCTCGTCTTCCGTCGATCCAGGAAAACAAGCCCGCGAGAAGCAAGTTCAAGAGCTACCCCATTGGTTATTTCCACATCGACATTGCTGAGGTACAAACGGCCGAAGGTAAGCTCTACCTCTTCGTGGCTATTGATCGGACCAGCAAATTTGCTTATGTCGAATTGCATTCCAAGATGGAGAAAATGATTGCCGCTCAGTTCCTTCGCAACCTCGTCGCTGCGATCCCCTACGTCATCCATACGATCCTGACCGACAACGGCATCCAGTTCACGAACCGCAAACAAGATCGCTATGCCTTCGAGCACATCTTCGACCGCATCTGTTGGGAGAACGGCATTGACCACAGGCTTACCAAGGTGAAGCATCCCTGGACCAACGGACAAGTGGAAAGGATGAATCGAACCATCAAAGAGGCCACCGTCAAACGCTACCACTACGATAGCCACGACCAGCTCAAGGCGCACTTAATCGACTTCATCAACGCCTACAACTTTGGCCGCCGACTAAAGGCTCTTAAAGGACTCACACCGTACGAATACATCTGCAGAATCTGGACGGAAGCGTCAGATAGGTTCAATCTAAATCCAATCCATCAAATGCCGGGACTGAACACCTAGCCACCGGCAGAGGCCACGCGCGTCGGCAACAAGACACGCTTATGCCAGGAGCGATTGCGATGGATTTGTTCGAAGAATCGCTGCTGAAACTGGGTCGCGAAATTCCCAATGCCGCGCGCGCGCCGCTGATTGCACTACTTAAGACTTTCAAAGGGGACGACTCCAGCCGTAGCATTTAATAGCGATACTTATAGT
>JANXUW010000319.1 GCA_025351985.1 Pseudolysobacter sp. | reverse complement strand
CGGCGCGGTGCACGACCACGCCCTTGCCGGCGGAAAGATAACCGACGATGGCATCGCCCGGGATCGGATAACAGCAGCGCGCGAAACTCAGCACCCCGCGCTCGGCGCCGCTGATGAGGATTTTTTCGTGCGCGCGCGGCTGGTGCGTATGCGCGAGATCGCCCTGCATTTCGAGCAACTGGCGCGCCACCTGATCCGGCATGCGATTGCCGAGTGCAATGTCGGCGAGCAGTTCTTCGAGGCGCTTGAACTTGTTGTCGAGTACAAACCGATCGAGCACATCGGTCGGAATACTGTCGAACGAAATATTGCGCGCATCCAGCGCACGATCGAGCATGCGGTGACCGAGTTCGACCGCGTCTTCGTGTTGTAGATGCTTGAGGAAATGCCGGATGGCGGTACGCGCCTTGCTCGACACGACGTATTCGAGCCATTGCGGACTCGGCACCGCCGACGGCGCGGTAATGATCTCGACGGTCTGGCCGCTGCTCAGGCGCGTGCGCAACGGTGCAAGCTTGGTATCGATGCGCGCGGCCACCGCGTGATCGCCGACATCGGTGTGTACGGCGTAGGCAAAATCCAGCGCGCTCGCATTGCGTGGCAGCGCGAGGATGCGGCCTTTCGGCGTGAACAAATACACTTCGTCCGGAAACAGATCGACTTTGACGTTTTCGAGGAAATCGATCGACGAGGATTCGCGCGTTTGCGCGTCGACCAATCCGGCCACCCATTCGCGCGCACGATTCTGCGCGCTGTTGATCGTGCTGCCGTCGTTTTTGTAGACCCAGTGCGCGGCGACACCACGCTCGGCGACGGTGTCCATGTCTTCGGTGCGAATCTGGATTTCGATCGGCGCACCGAACGGACCGAACAACACCGTGTGCAGCGATTGATAACCGTTGGCTTTCGGGATCGCGATGAAATCGCGGAAGCGCGTATCCAGCGGCTTGTACAAACCGTGCACCGCGCCGAGCGCGTGATAGCAGTTCATCACGTGCGGCACGACCACGCGAAAACCGTAGACATCCATCACCTGCGCAAAGGTTTTGCGATCCTCGCGCATTTTGCTGTAGATGCTGTACGGTGACTTGATGCGGCTGACGATGCGGTGTGCGAGTTTTTCGTGATCGAGTCGCGCCGAACACGCCATCTCGATCTTGCCCATCGCCTCGCGACGGTTGCCGAGCACGCTCTTGATGCGGGCCTCGATGATGCGATGACGATCGGGATACAACGCGCGAAAACCCAGATCCTGCAGCTCGGCCTTGAACTGATTCATGCCCAGACGCTGCGCGATCGGCGCATAGATATCGAGCGTCTCGCGCGCGATGCGACGGCGCGAATCGAGTGCCATCGATCCAATCGTGCGCATGTTGTGCAGGCGATCGGCCAGCTTGATCAAGATCACGCGCAGGTCGCGCGCCATCGCCAGCAGCATCTTGCGGAACGATTCGGCCGCGGCTTCCTGGCGACTCTTGAATTGCACCTTGTCGAGCTTGGTAACGCCATCGACCATCTCGGCCACGGCCCCACCGAACTCACGTTCCAATTCCTCGCGCGAGAGCAAGGTGTCTTCGAGCGTATCGTGCAGGATCGCGGCGATGATCGTCTCGGCATCGACGCCGAGATCGACCAGAATGCCGGCCACGGCAACCGGATGCGTTATGTAAGGTTCGCCGCTCTTGCGGGTTTGCCCGGAGTGCGCGTGTGCGCCGATTTCATACGCGCGCCGCACCCGCAGGATTTGCTCCTGCGGCAAGTAGGAAGCGAGGCGTTTTTCCAGCGCGAGGACATCCGCTGGCACGACAGGTATGGCGGACGTTTTGCCAGAAGCCGCGCGCATCGTCCTGTCGCCTGATAACTCAGGCGCAGGTGCAAAGGCGGGATCTACACGCCATGATCAATCATCGCCGCTTTTGGAAATATCGTCATCGACTTCGGCCGCAGCCCATTCCAGCGCTTCGCGTTCGGCGCGGGCGCGCTCCTGCTTTTCGATCTCGTCGATCTGCGCACGATTGACCTTGCGGCCGGCGATTTCGCGCAAGGCGAGCACGGTCGGTTTGTCGTTGACGGCATCCACGAACGGATCGGCACCTTTGGACAATTGGCGCGCACGCTTGGTCGCCATCAGCACCAATTCGAAGCGGTTATCCACCACTTCGAGGCAATCTTCTACGGTAATGCGAGCCATAAAAACCTCAAAATCGAAAGTAATCAAAAATTTACGGATTGCGATTGTACGCTGTGCCACGCCTGCGCGGCAAACGCGAGTGAAGCATGCTGTTGGCAC
>JANXUW010000270.1 GCA_025351985.1 Pseudolysobacter sp. | reverse complement strand
GCCAAGTCCTCGATCGCCGCCGACACCAAGCCGGCACCCGCGCCAGCAGTGGCCAAGGCGCCGGCGATCGTGCCGGGCGACACGGCTCCGGCTAAAGCCCGCCCGCCAGCGCCAGCGGCAATTCCGGCTGCGCCGGTCGCCGCTGCCAAGGCGCCCGCTGCAGTGCCGGCAAGCGCGCCGATCAGCGGCAAGGAGTTTGGTCCGGTCACCAATGGTTCTGCGTTGAGCCAAGTGGCGCAGGCCGTGCGTGGCGACAGTTCCACCGATCTCAATCGCCTCATGCTGGCGTTGTACAAGGCCAATCCGCAGGCGTTCTTCAAACCGAATATCAATGCGCTGAAAACTGGCGCGGTGTTGCGCATTCCCTCGGCCGATGAAATTCAAGCGGTCGGATCGTTGCGTGAGGCCGCTGCACAAGTGAACAGCCAGGCGCGCGATTGGGCGTCGGGCGTGCAACCGACGATGGTCGCCGGCGGTAAGACCGATGTTTCGAGCAAGCCCGATAAAGCGTCGGCCAAGACCGATGCTGCCGACAAGAAAGGCGCTAGCGAGCGGCTTGCGCTGGTACCACCGCGTGCCGGCAAAGACGATCAAGGCAAGGCCGATCAGCCCGGCGCTGCCGGTCACGGCAAAACCGTCGCCAGCAACGGCAGCGTGGCCGAGTTGGCGCGGGCGCAGGAAAGTCTGGTCGCGCGCGAGCACGAAGCTGTTGAGCTCAAATCGCGCTTGAAAGATCTCGAAGACATCAAGAGCAAGAATGATCGCCTGATCACCTTGAAAGATTCGGAAATTGCCGAACTGCAGCGCAAGCTCAAGGATACCCAGGACGCGGCCACCAAAGCCGCTGCGAAACCCGCGCCAAGTGCGGCGGTTACGCCGGTCGTTGCCGATGTCAAGCCGGTCGACGTCAAGCCAGCCGATGTAAAACCAACCGATGTAAAACCAACAGATAGCAAGCCTGCAGCTGATAACAAGCCGCTAGCTGCCGTCGTGCCGGTTACGCCGCCACCCGCCATCACGCCGGTTCTGACCGAGGCGGAAAAAGCCAAAGCCGCAGCAGCCATGGCTCTGCTCGCGGCACCTGCAAGCAAATCCGATGCGACGCCTCCGACAACCATAGCAGCGGTGCCGCCAGTAACCTTGGCCAACCCGGTGCCTGCCACGCCCGCCACCACGTCAACGCCTGTGCCGGCATCGAGTCCGCCACCGCTTGTCGACGTAACTCCAAACGCCGCGACGCCGAGCGCCAGCAGCGAAGCGCCGCACGTCACTGCGCCAGCGCCGGTCGCTGCCGTGCCAGCGGTCAAGCCGGCACCTGTTGCTGCCAAGCCGGCAGTAACCGCGCCTGCGGTGGCCGATGAGCCCTGGTACAAAAATACCCTGATCCTGTCGGGCGCCGGCGCGCTGTTGCTGATCATCGGACTGTTCGCATTGTTGCGTTCGCGCAAGCCGGCCACGCCGATCCGCCCGATTCGTGATGCTGGCGTTGACGATGATCTGGATGTGCCGCATTCGCAGGACGAGGAAGAGCATGCCTTGCTCGAAGATCTTGCGCGTCATCCTGATGACATTGATCGCCACCTCGAACTGTTGAGCCTGTACTACGCGCATCGCGACGTTGCCAAATTCGAATCGGCAGCGCAGGCGATGCATGCGCAGATCACCGATCCGAGCCAGCTCGAATGGCAACAGGTGAAGGCCATGGGTGCGGAACTTGCGCCGACGCATCCGCTGTTCGCCGATGCCGAATATCATGCGCATTACGCATCGGATCGCGACGATACCTTGCCCGATCACGATGCGGCGCCGGTGCCAGACCACAGCCACGATTATGCGCCCGAGAAACCCGCCGCATGGTCGGCTCCGGCGTCGCACGACGCAGTGACGCAACCGCATTTGCACCATCTGGACAGCGACGAACTCGACTTGCCGCTGCATCATGATTTCGATGTCACTCCCGCCAGCCACCACGTTGTCGATATGGACGAACCCGAACACGATCATGCCATTCCGTTTCACGCCGAGCCGCTGGCGCTGGAAGAAGCCATCGTCACCAAGCTTGATCTGGCGCGCGCATACCTCGATATGGGCGATCCCGACGGTGCGCGCAGCATGATCGAAGAAGTGATCGCTGAAGGTAACGAGACGCAAAAACAGGAAGCACGCAAGCTGCTGGACGAAGTCAGATAAGACGATTCGCCTGCACTGCAACGAAGCCCGGTTTGTCCGGGTTTCGTTTTTTGTGCGGTTCGATTTTCGTCTTCGTCACGCCAGAAACGTTACAATCCTCGGTCTGGTTTTTGATGGCGGAGAGTTTTCTTGCGTATCGCGTTGGGTGTCGAATACGACGGCACCGACTTCCTCGGTTGGCAGCGCCAGCAGCATGGCCCGAGCGTTCAGGCAACGCTCGAGCATGCGCTGAGTTTTGTCGCCGATGCACCAATCGAAGTCGTCTGCGCCGGGCGCACTGACGCAGGCGTACATGCGCGTTGCCAGGTCGTGCATTTCGATACCACCGCCGTGCGGCCGCCGCGCGGCTGGATGCTTGGCGTGAGTTCGCGCCTGCCCGATAGCGTGTGCGTGTTGTGGGCGCAAACGGTGAGCGAGGATTTTCACGCGCGCTTCGGCGCACGCGCGCGGCGCTATCGTTACATGATCCTGAATCGCCGTGTGCGGCCCGCGCTGGATGCGCGTTACGTCGCGTGGGAACGCCAGACGCTGGATGCGCAAGTCATGCACGCTGCGGCGCAGGCGCTGGTCGGTGAGCACGATTTCAACGCATTCCGCACGGTTGCCTGCCAAGCCAAATCGCCCGTGCGTACCGTGCATGAAATCAGCGTGCGGCGCGAACACGAACATGTGATCGTCGAGATTCAGGCCAACGCGTTTTTGCATCACATGGTGCGCAACATCGTCGGCAGTCTGTTGCCGGTCGGGCGCGGCGAACAACCGTGCGAATGGCTGGTGCAACTGCTGGCAGGACGCGATCGCGCGCTGGCCGGCCCCACCGCCGCCGCCGCGGGTTTGACCTTCCTGCAGCCGCTGTATCCGATGGAATCCGGCCTGGCAGCGGCCTTATGCCTGCCGTGATGCGCACGCGCGTAAAATTCTGTGGCATCACTCGCATCGACGATGCGCTGGAAGCCGCCGCACTCGGCGTCGATGCCGTGGGTTTTGTGTTCACGCGGCAGAGCAAGCGTTACATCGAATTGGAAAACGCATGCGCGATTCGCGCCGCGCTGCCACCGTTCGTGGCGTGTGTTGCACTTTTCATGGATGATGACGCGACATGGGTAAGCGAGGTTTTGAAAAAACTCGTCCCGAATTATCTGCAATTCCACGGCCGTGAAGACGCCGACTATTGTGATGGTTTCGCCAGCCCTTACTTCAAGGCGATAGCGATGGGCGCGGCGCAGGATGCTGCGACGTTTGCGGCGCAATATCCGCG
This sequence comes from Pseudolysobacter sp., assembly GCA_025351985.1. Taxonomy (GTDB): domain Bacteria; phylum Pseudomonadota; class Gammaproteobacteria; order Xanthomonadales; family Rhodanobacteraceae; genus Pseudolysobacter. Next base: position 1,445 of record JANXUW010000270.1, on the reverse strand, counting down.
TGCAGCCGGATTTTTGCTAGACAGTCACGCGGTCGGTGCAGCCGGCGGTAGTGGCGAGACATTCGACTGGACGCGTGTGCCGCGAGATATCAATCGCCCGTTGTTGCTGGCCGGCGGATTGACTCCGTTTAACGTTGCCGACGCAATCCGCCAGGTGCAGCCGTATGGCGTGGATGTGTCCAGCGGCATCGAAGCCGCGCCGGGCATCAAGGACAGTCAAAAGATGCGAAAATTCATCGAAGAGGTAAACCGTGTCAGTGCCTGATTTGAACGTTGAAACTGCAGTGGATTTTCACCAGATGCCCGATGCGCGTGGCCACTTCGGTCCGTACGGTGGTGTGTTCGTCGCCGAAACCTTGATGGCGCCGTTGGCGGAACTCACGGCGGCGTATTTGAAATTGCGCGACGATGCGGTGTTTACTGCCGAACTCGAGCGTGACCTCAAATATTACGTCGGACGTCCAAGCCCGATTTATCACGCCGAACGCCTGTCGAAAAAAATCGGCGGCGCGCAGATCCTGCTCAAGCGCGAAGATCTCAACCACACCGGTGCGCACAAGATCAATAACACCATCGGCCAGGTGCTCGTCGCGCGGCACATGGGCAAGCGTCGCATCATCGCCGAGACCGGCGCCGGCCAGCACGGCGTCGCCACCGCCACGGTGTGCGCGCGCATGGGCATGGACTGCGTGGTGTACATGGGCGCGACCGATATCGAGCGTCAGGCGATCAATGTCTATCGCATGAAGCTGCTCGGCGCGACCGTGGTGCCGGTGCATTCCGGCTCGAAGACATTGAAGGATGCGCTCAACGAGGCGTTGCGCGATTGGGTGACGAATGTCGCCGATACTTTCTACATCATCGGCACCGTCGCCGGGCCGCATCCGTATCCGATGATGGTTCGCGATTTCAATGCCGTGGTCGGTCGCGAAGCGCGCGTGCAGATGCTCGAACAATACGGTTGTCTGCCAGACGCGCTGGTCGCTTGTGTCGGCGGCGGTTCGAACGCAATTGGCCTGTTCCATGCGTTTTTGAACGATGCCGATGTCGCGATGATCGGCGCGGAAGCCGCTGGTGATGGTATCGAAACCGGACGCCACGCCGCGTCGCTTTCCGCCGGTCGGCCCGGCGTATTGCACGGCAATCGCACCTACGTGATCTGCGACGACAACGGCCAGATCACCGAAACGCATTCGATTTCCGCCGGTCTGGATTATCCGGGCGTCGGCCCCGAACACGCGTGGCTGAAAGACTCCGGTCGCGCCCAATATGTCGGCGTCACCGACGACGAAGCGATGGAAGGATTCCACGCGCTGGCCTTGAACGAAGGCATTCTCGCCGCACTCGAATCGAGCCACGCCGTGGCGCAAGGAATCAAGGTCGCGCGCGATATGCGTCCCGATCAATACGTGCTGGTGAACCTGTCCGGTCGTGGCGACAAGGAC
>JANXUW010000203.1 GCA_025351985.1 Pseudolysobacter sp. | reverse complement strand
CGGCGCGTTCGGCCACTGCCTTGATCGACTGCCACACGCGCCAGTCGCCGGGCGCCGTGATCACCAGACGCTGCGGTTTCAATGCATCGATCGCGGCGTGCAATTCGGCAGCCAGAGTCCCGCGATTCTCGCCATCATCCAGGCGCGTGTAATGCAAGGTTCGACCGAGCTCACGCAGCGCCTGAGCGAAGTGGCGCATCGCCGCCAGGAACATCGCGATGCGCTGTTTGCTCGACCAGACATGCGTCGATTCCTCCGCCACCTCGGCCATCCACACGACATCGCGCAGCAGATCGAAATCATCGAATACCGCCGCCTGCAAATCGAGCTGATCGCCGAGCACGACCACCAGTGAACGCACCTCAGTCATGCGCGGAGCGAACCTTGCGACACGCATCGGAGCAGTATTTCACTTCACCCCAGTTTTTCGCCCAGCGTTTGCGCCAGACCATGGCGCGGCCGCAACCGGCGCACAGCTTGCAGGGCAGATAGCGTTTATTGCCTTTGAAGGCATTGCTGGCAGCATTCATGCGGGCATCGATACGTGCGAAAGGACGCAAAATAATCTGCGCCAGGTAGATCCGGCGTGAATACGCGCTGCTATCGATCAGCCTGAGCAGGACAGACCGAATTCGCAAAAGATGCGTGTTGCGCCGCACGCTGGCGAAACGATTTTGCTGTGCTAGATTCCGCCGATGCGCTGGCGCGATCTCGGTTTTATCCTGCCTTTTATTCTGGCCTTGTTGCCAGTGCTTGCGGTTGTATCGATTGCGGCTGGCTTGCCGGCGAATCTCGGCACGTGGTTGCCATTGATCGTGCTCTTCGTCGTACTGCCGCTGCTCGATGTCTTGTGTGGCGCGGATGCTTCCAATCGCGATTCGCAGGATGCCGAGCGAATCGATCGTCTGCCGTATTTTCGCGTGCTCACGCTGCTCATATTGCCGACGTGGTTGCTCGTGCTGGGCTACAGCGCGTACATGCTGCAGCAGTTGCCGCTGGACGCGATCGGCACGCTGGGCTGGATAGTTTCGACCGGCGTGCTCGGCGGCGTTCTCGCAATCAATCCGGCGCATGAACTCATTCACAAATCCGGCGTGTTCGAGCGCGCCGTCGGCGGCATCCTGCTGAGCAGCGTCGGCTATCACGGTTTCAAGATCGAGCATGTCCGCGGCCATCATGTGCACGTCGCGACGCCGCAGGATTCCTCGTCGGCGCGACTCGGCGAATCGGTGTACGCATTCGTGCCTCGCGCGCTGCTGCACAACGTCCGCAATGCATGGCGACTGGAAGCGCAGCGGCTGCGCCAGGCCGGCAAATCGCCATGGTCATTACGCAACGAAATGCTGATGTGGAGCGGATTTTGGCTGATCCTGCTCGGCGTATTCTGGCTGTGGCTCGGTGCGTTCGGCGCGGCGTTTTTCATCGTCCAGGGCCTGCTCGCCGCGACGAGTCTGGAGATCATCAACTACATCGAACATTACGGCCTGCTGCGCGCGCAAATCGCGCCCGATCGTTACGAACGCGTCACGCACCTGCACTCGTGGAATTCGTCGCAACGCCTGAGCAACTGGCTGTTGTTCAACCTGCAACGCCACTCCGATCATCACGCGGTCGCGCGGCGGCGGTATCAGGTGCTGGAGCACCACGATGACAGCCCGCAACTGCCGGCGGGATACGCGACGATGTTCGTGCTCGCCTTGCTGCCACCGTTGTGGCGACACGTGATGGACCCGCGCGTGCAGCGTGCGCGGCAAGCGCGCGGGATATCCGCAGCGCTGTAAATTCGGCGCTCGCCGGCAACGCGATCGTGCGTTTTTTATTCGCCCGACGCGCCCGCCACGATGCCCGGCGTCGAATTGATAAATGCCGCAGTATCGCGCAGCGTCGGTGCGAGCCGCGGATAACGAAAACCTGCGAGTATGCGGAAATGTCCGAGACTCGGATAACGCAGGTAACTCACCGCGATGCCCGCCGCGCGCAATTTTTTCTCGAGTGCCTCGCTGTTGCGCGGCCAGACGATGCGATCGCCCTGGCCGTGCAGCAGCAGAAACGGCGGCTCATCGCCGTCGACAAAATTCACCGGCTGCGATTCCGGCCACTCCGATTCGGGACCGAACACCTCGATGATTTTCGGATCGGTCAGCGGCAGAAAATCGTACGGCCCCGCGATACCGACCACACCCGCCAGATCGCGCGGCGTGAGTCCGTCCGCGGCGAGATAATGTGCGTCGGTGGCCAGCAGCGCGACGATATGCGCGCCGGCCGAATGCCCGACCAAAAACAATCGTTGCGCATCGCCGCCGTACTCGGCGGCGTGATCGCGCGCCCAGCGCACCGCGTCGGCGGCGTCGACTTCGAAGCCCGGAAACGCAGGCTGCGGCGCGGTTCGATAATCCACGACCAAGGTCAGGATTCCCGCCGCCGCAAGCGCCTGGCCGACGAAGGCGTATTCGCCGCGACTGCCGTAACGCCAACTGCCACCGTAAAAAAACAGCGCGACTGGCGTGCCGGCGGATGACGTTTTCGGGCGATAGATATCGAGCTTCAAGCCGCGGTCGGGCGCGTAGGTGCGCGTGATCGCAAACGTTGACGCACGCCCGGCATTCATCGCCCCGAAAAAAATCGACTGACAACTGCACAGCATGGGCAACAAACCGATCAGGAAAAAACGGCGCACGTGAAATTTCATGAAGAAGCGTTTCCAGTCCAAATGACAAGATCGCAATCACGAGCGCGATCACGAATACCCAGACGCTGCGCGTTCGGCGAATGATGCGTTTCTTTCGGGCAGGATGCGGAAAAGATCGTCGAGGTTACGTGATTGCCGCGTATGACGGGCATCGAGAACATACGACGCGACGCGAACGCGCTGCACCACGGGACAGCGATCGGTCGGCGTGTCGCCGGGCTCACATCGCCTTGAGCAACTGCTGCAGGCAGGCCTTGAGCGGCGCGGTATCCTGCTCGGCTTTCGCCATCGCCATCGCGCCGGAAAACGTGGCGACGGCCAAGGTCGCAAATGCGTCGGCATCCAGATGTTTCGCCACTCCGGCGGCATGATCGGCGCGAATTTTCTGCGCGATCGCGTTGCGCCAGCTATGAAATATTTCCTGCGATGCGATACGAAATTCGGGATCGGCCAGCGCGAGCTCGAGCGTCAAATTGCTCAGCGGACAACCGATCACCGCAGCGCGCTCATCGAGCCCGGCGATGATGCGTTTGAAGATCGCCTTGATGCCCGCCGCGGTCGAACGCGCCGCCGCCATCGGCTCGATCCACGTGCATTCGATCTCCAGCGCGACACGCTCGCGAATCACGGCTAGGCCGAGCGCTTTCTTGCTTGGAAAATGGTGATACATCGCGCCACCGGTGACGCCCGCGGCTCGCAAAATGTCGCCCATGCCGGTGGATTGATAACCGCCGGACTGGAACGCTTCGGCCGCCACATCGAGCAGACGCCGCCGCATTCCTAAAGGATCGTTGGTGCGTTTAGACGGCGTGGCAATGACTTTTTTCATGGCGGCATATTGATCCAGAGTTGCCTACAGTATCGCGTCTCTTGACAAAACCGGTCAACCGGTCTGTATTATGAAGCATCGAGTCTGCATGGATGGCGAGGACCTGCCTACGTGCGCGACCTACCGAAAATACGCGCCGCAAATTCATGGCTACACACACACTCACACCCTGCAACGGAAGATGGACAGGACCATGCAAACAACATCAGATCAGAAATTTTCGACACGCTCATCTCGCGATGCTTCTGCGCAAAGCGGAGCCAAGTCACACGCGGAGTGGCCGCGTTTCCGCACGCGCTCGCTGCTGGATAAATACAAGCAGTACCTGTCAGGCAATCGTATGTCATGGCTGCTGCTCGCCGCCATCGGTGGCTCAGCGGCATTCCCGACAACGCACGCATTGGCTGTGGAGAAAGATACGCCCGTTACCGTAACCACGACCTGTTGCGCGGTCGTCGAACTGCGCCAATACACCTTGCATCCAGGCCAACGCGACGTGCTGATCGACCTGTTCAATCGTCGGTTCATCGAGCCGCAGGAAGCCGTCGGCATCAACGTGATCGGCCAATTTCGCGATCAGGACAATCCAGATCGTTTTGTCTGGTTGCGTGGTTTTTCCGATATGCCGGCGCGCACCGAGGCGCTGAAAAGTTTCTACTACGGCGATCTGTGGAAGGCGAATCGCAGCGCGGCGAATGCCACGATCATCGACAATGACAATGTCTTGCTGTTGCGTCCGGCGCGCGTCGATTCCGGTTTCGCGGCTACCACCAACCCGCGAGTTGCAGCGGATTCGATCGATATTCCAAACGGGCTTGTCGTCGCAACCCTGTATTATTTCGATGCGCCGGCAAGCGCCGACTTTCTCGATTTTTTCGAGCGCACGCTCAAGCTGGAATTCATCCACAACGGCGCGACGATCATCGGTTCGTTTGTCAACGAACACGGCGTCAATACGTTCCCCGCACTGCCAGTGCGCGAGGGCGAGAACGTGTTTGTCTGGTTCTCGCTATTCGCCGATGCGCCTGCTTACGAACGCTATGTCGCCGCGCTGGAAAAATCCGCGCCGTGGCGCGACACGATCAAGCCGGCGCTACTGCCGCGACTGAAAAAATCGCCGGGAATCTTGCGCCTCACGCCAACCGCGCGTTCGCAGATTCATGCGTGATCGACACGACCGCGCGCTTACCGACCAATGTCGCGCAAGCGTGCGCCGTGCATGAGCTTGCGCTCGATCTGCTCCAGCGTGACGCCCTTGGTTTCCGGCACCAACGCCCAGGTGAAGATCAGGAATAAAAGATTCAGCGCGGCGTACAGCCAGAACGTCGCCGCGTGACCGATGCCGTTCAGCAGCGAGAGGAATGTCGCGCCGACGATCATGTTGGCGATCCAGTTGGTAACCGTCGATGCGCCGATGCCGAAGTCGCGGCCTTTCAGCGGCTGCACTTCGGAACACAAGGTCCAGATCAACGGGCCGGCCGACATCGCAAAACCGACGATGAAAAACAGCAGCATCGCGACCGTCAGCGTCTGCTCGGCATGGCTGTTGATACCGAGATGCATCATCGTGCCGACCACACCGAGACCAATCGCCATGACCGTGAAACCGGTATACAGAATCGGCTTGCGACCCCAGCGATCGACCAGACCAATCGCGATGAACGTCGCCAGCACATTGGTCAGGCCCACGACCGCAGTAAATCCCATTTGCGCGGCGGTATCGTAGCCCATGCTCTGGAAAATTCGCGGCGCGTAATACATCACCACGTTCATGCCGGTGAACTGTTGCACCAGTTGCAGCATCACGCCGAGTCCGACCGAACGACGGAAGTTAGCGTTTTCGAGAAACAGCTGCCAGCCGCGTTGCGGCGTCTGCAGTTGCTCCTCGATGTCGGCGGCTTCGCGCGCGACGATGTTGTGGTCGCCGCGCAACTTGAGCAACACGTTGAGCGCCTCGGCCTTGCGTTCGCGCATCATCAGCCAGCGCGGGCTGTCGGGCAGCGCGAGCAGGCCGAACAGAAAAAATACGCCAGGCACCGCGATGATGCCGAGCATCCAGCGCCAGTTGCCGGAATAACTGAACGCCGTATCGGACAAAAACGCGACGAGGATGCCGATCGTGATCATGAGCTGATACAAGGAGATCATCGCGCCGCGGGTTTTTTCGGAAGCCACTTCGGCGAGATACAGCGGCGCGGTGAACGCGGAAATGCCGATTGCCAAGCCGAGCAGGATACGCGCCACGATCAGGCTCTGCGGCGACCACGCCACGCCACACAACAATGAGCCGGCAACGAACAGGATTGCACCGAGAAT
>JANXUW010000163.1 GCA_025351985.1 Pseudolysobacter sp. | reverse complement strand
GTGCTGCGGCGTGTTCGATATCGCTGTTCGATGCCGAATGGAACTCCGCGCCGAACAGCGTGTTCGCCGCTGGATCGAAAGCGCGTAAGCACTTGCCGCCCGGTGCGCCGCGTGCAGCGCCAATGATCGAAAGACCGCTCGATTCCGTCATGTGCTACTCCGTTCCGGCGAGGTTTTTCAGCGTCGGAAGTGTGGCGAGCGCGGTCGCGATTTCCGCTTCGGCACTGGCCCGCTCGGCGCCGCTCAACAGCAGGCGCGGGGCACGCACGATCTCGCTGCCCATGCCGACCTTGGCCTGCACTAGTTTGATCAGCTGCACGAACTTCGGCACGGTATCCATGCGCAGCAGCGGCAGGAACCAGCGATACAGCGCGAACGCTTCGGCATCGCGTCCGGCGCGCGCGAGGTCATACAAAAGTACCGATTCGGCCGGGAATGCATTGACCAATCCGGCGATCCAGAACTGCGCACCGGCGGCCACGCCTTCGAGCAAGGCGTCATCGACACCGACGCCGATGGCGAGGCGATCACCGAGCAAGGCGCGAATCCAGCTGATGCGCCGCACATCCGTGCTCGACTCTTTCACTGCCGCGAGATTGGCATGTTCGTTCGCGAGTTCGGCAATTTGTTCGGGCAGGAAATCGGTCTTGTACGCGACAGGATTGTTGTACAGGATGCATGGCAATGGCGTGGCGGCGATCACCGCGCTCATGTGCGCTTTCATTTCGCGCCAATCGCTAACGTACAGATACGGTGGCAGCACCATCAGGCCACGCGCACCGGCAGCGTAAGCGGCTTGCGCGAGCTGCACGGCATCCGCGGTGCTGGTCGCGGCGATGCCCGGAATCACCGGCACATCGACCGCGGCGACACAGGTTTTGATCAGCGCGATTTTTTCATCGAACGATAATGTCGCGCCTTCGCCGAGCGAGCCGCACGGAATGATCGCGGTCGCGCCGTGCTGCACGAGCCACTGCACATGCGCGCGCACGAAGTCGTGGTCGATCGACAGATCGGCATTGAATTTGGTGGTGATCGCAGGCATCACGCCCAGGAAATTGACAGTCATTTTTGGCTGGCCTCGATGGATGGGGAAATCAGGTTGGAAAGTGCGGTTGCAGTAAAGGGCGGGCGCGTCGATGCGGTGTCGCGCCAGCCGAACAGGAATTCAGCCGCGCTGCCGCAGATGCGACCCTGGCACGCGCCCATGCCGCAGCGGCTGGCCAGCTTGGCTTGGCGCATGTTCGGCATCGCGCGCACGGCGGATAGCGGCACGTCTTCGCAGCGGCAGAAAAAAGTTTCGGGTGTGGCGAGCGTGCGCAGTTCGTCGCGCAGTGCGAAAGCTTTGGCGAGGGTTTTTGCGAAAGCCTGAGTACGTGCGCGTACGGCGAGCAGCACAGCAGCTTTGTCCGCAGATCCAGCGGCGGCGAAGCCGGCGATGCGGCCTTCGATGAGTGCCTTGTCGATACCGCCGATGCCGGTGCTTTCGCCGGCGGCGAATACATTCTGTCGCGAACTGCGCTGCGATTTATCGACGGCAATCGCACCCCCGGTAATCGTGCAGCCGAACATCTGCGCAAGGTCTAGATTCGGCACGAGTCCGAAACCGCACGCGAGCAGATCGCATTCGATCCGCCGATGCCGCGTACCGTGTTTGAGCCAGACCGCCGCGAGTCTGTCGTCGCCTTCGGCTTGAGTGATCCACGCATCGGCGGAGTAGGGCGCGCCGATGCTTTGCGCACGCAGACGTATGGCTTGCGTGAGTTTGCCGGGATGGCGCCACAGGCCAAACGCAAAATTTCTGCGCGCCTTCGCGCGAGTCTGTTCGGCAATACACAAAACGTGCGCGCTGGCCCGCCGCGCAGTCGCGGCAACTGCGAGCAGCAACGGCCCGCTGCCGGCGATGACGATGCGTTTGCCGCTGACATCCAGGCCGGATTTGATCAATGCTTGCAAGCCACCCGCGCCAGTCACGCCGGGCAAGGTCCAACCCGGAAACGGCAGATAAAGTTCGCGTGCGCCAGAGGTCAGGATCGCGTGCTCGAAGCGGATGGCGCAGCGTTGTCCGTGCAGATCGGCAATCAGCAGATTTGAATCGGCAAGAAATATCGCGCGGCAACCATTTATGTGTTGCAAGTTGCTGCTTTCGAGGCGCTGCAACCAGCCGCGCGCTGATACCGGACCCTGATCGATATTTGTGCCGCGCCAGATCTGTCCGCCCGCCTGTGGATTGTCGTCAATCAGCAATACGCGACGACCGCATTCGGCGGCGCTCACGGCCGCCGCAATTCCGGCCGGGCCGGCACCGATCACGAGGATATCGGTGCTGAGCGTTGGCTCAATCGACATGCGTAGTCACTCGCATTCCGGGCGTACACACGATCTGGCACGCGCGTTGATGCGGCTGTCCATCGATACTGACGCGACATTCGAAACACACGCCCATGCCGCACAGCGCGGCGCGTGGTTGACCGCTGACCGAACGACGCCAATGTATTACGCCGGCGTTTAGCAAAGCTGCCGCAACCGTGTTGCCGCGGATGACGCGATGCGCGCTTTCATCGACAAAAATTTCGATGTATTCAAGTGGCGACATTGGTCGGTTCCGCTGCAAAACGTGCCGGCCAATACGGTGCCGCAGGAATCGCGCACGGGCGATCCAGCAATTGCGCGGCGATCAACTCCGCCGTGGCGGTGGCGGTGGTGATGCCGAGACCTTCGTGGCCGGTCGCGAGCCAGATCGATGCATGTTGCGTGCTCGGGCCGATCAACGGCAGTCCGTCGAGTGTGGCGGGTCGCAAGCCGGTCCAGCTACGCAGTACCTGCACATCGCGCAGAAACGGCAGAAAGCCGACCGCGCGTTCGAGCATCTGCGCGAGCAGCGGTGCATCGATCGTCGTATCGGTCACATCGAACTGACGCGACGAGCCGATCAGGATTTGTCCGTTGCGTCGCGGCTGTACATTGAACGCGACCGAATCGGCGTCACTCGCATGCGCGCTGTGCAGGTAACCGAGTTCGACCAGTTGATGGCGTACCCGACCCGGATAACGATCACTGATGACGAGATGTCCTTTGCGCGCGCGCAGCGGCAGGTTCGGCAACAGATCGTTGCTCGCCAAACCGGCGGCGAGCACGATGCGTTCGGCGTCGAGTATCGTGCCATCGGCGAAATGAATGCGTCCTGGTTCCAGCGCCTGCACACGCTGGCCGAAGCGCATTACCGCGCCGAGCACTGCGGCGCTTGCGGCAAAATGTCGCGCGGCAGCGGGCGGATAAATCACCGCATCGTCGCGCACGAGCAACGCGCCGGACATGGCAGCGATCAGTTCCGGCTCGGCGCGCGCCAGTTCGGCGGAATTCAAAATCTGCGCATGCACATCATGCTGCTGATACATCGCGGCTTTTTCTTCCACGGCATCCATTTCGGTGCGATTGGCGGCGATCCACAACGTGCCGCAAGCATCGTATTCGATATTGTCGGGCAGGCTTGTCGCGCGCGCCATCCAGAGTTCGCGGGACCGCGTCGTGAGCGCCCATTGCGCGGCGGAATCGTCCATCACCACGATGTGGCCCATGCCGCAGGCGGTGATGCCGCCACCGGGAAAATCGGCATCAATCAACACCGTGTTCAGTCCGCCGGCGGCACATGCTTCGGCACACGCCGCGCCGATGATGCCGGCGCCGACGATAGCGACATCGCAGCGCGTATGCACCGGATTCAAATGCGAATGCCCCAGGCGAACGGATCGTTGCTGTCGATCAGCAAGCTGCCTTCCGCGCAGATGTGCGCTTGTCCGGCGATGCGCGGGTAGATTCGATCATCGGACAATTCGACGCCAGCTTCGAACACGCTGCCGATCACGCTTTCCTGGCGCCAGATTTGCCCCGGCCGGATTTTGCCGTCGGCGAACAGGCACGCGAGTTTGGCGCTCGTGCCGGTGCCGCACGGCGATCGGTCGTAGGCGTCACCCGGGCACAGCACAAAATTGCGCGAGTGGATGCCGACGGTCGGTGACTTCGCGAACAGTTCGATGTGGTCGATTTCAGCGCCGTCGGCGCCAGTGATGTTGGCGCTGCGCAGTGCGGCGCGGATGCGTTGGGTGGCGGCAGTGAGCGCAGGCAGATTATCCGGCGCGATTCGCAGACCGTGGTTCTCGACCAGAAAAAACCAATTGCCACCCCAGGCGATGTCGCCGGTGATCGTGCCAAGATTTTTCACCTCGACCGACACCGACTGCGCGTGCCGATATGAAGCCACGTTGCGCAGGCTCACCGCATTCGGCGATTCGAGTCGCGCCTGGATAATGCCGACCGGCGTTTCGATGCGATGCTCGCCGATACCGATGCGACCGAGGTGCGCCAGCGTGACCAGCAAGCCGATCGTGCCGTGGCCGCACATGCCGAGATAACCGACGTTGTTGAAATAGATCACGGCGGCGGCGCAATCCGCATCGACCGGTTCGCACAATAACGCGCCGACCATGACATCCGAACCGCGCGGCTCGTTGACGATGGCCGAGCGATAACGATCGAATTCACTGCGCATGCGATCGCGGCGCTGCGCGATGCTGCCGTTGCCCAGATCCGGGCCGCCCGATACGACCACACGCGTGGGTTCGCCGCCGGTGTGCGAGTCGACAATCTGTAGTTTTTGCGGGGGTGTTGGCATGGTGGGAACAGGGGTTGAATGCAGGCGGGTCAGCTTACGCAACGTTAGCGCCACTGTCTTGTCCGCGCACATCCGTTTGGTAAAGGAATTCGACAA
>JANXUW010000117.1 GCA_025351985.1 Pseudolysobacter sp. | reverse complement strand
AAGTTTGGTGCCGGCCAGACACGGGTTGCGGCATCCAGCAGCAACTGGAACGTGTAGTCGGTGCCATTGTGGGCTTGGGCGCTGAGCGTGACCGGGATGGTTGCGGTGGTTGCGCCCGCCGGGATCGTAATACTGCCGGCGGTCGCCGTGTAATCCGTTCCGGCCAGCGCCGTACCATCCACCGTGTGATAGTCCAGCACAGCCTCGTAGGCCAGGTCGCCACTACGCGTCACCGGAAACAGCATCGTGACGGGGCTGTTGCGCGTACCCTTGGTGGCGTTGGCGACCGTTAGCGTGTTGGTATCGGCGAGAGCCGACAAACTCACAGCAAGGCCCAGCACCAACGCCGGTAACGGGTGCCGATGCGCTTTCGGACGGTGCAAACAAGCGAAGATCAAGGACACGGTGCGCATGGGTTTTCCTTTGAAAAACAAGATACGTCTTAACTGGTTGTCGCTCTCGGGTTCGCCTTTCGGACGAAGCGGCTTCATCGCCCTCACGGCATTTAGGGCACGGCCGGCGTCGAGGTTATTGATCGTCGAACGCCCCTTCCGCGAGCAGCTTGCCGAGCACCTCCAGCGAAGGGCCATACTCGACGACGCGTTCCGTGTATCGCACATGTTGCCTTGAGCCGCTGCTCATGCGACCCATGGTGAATTTCACAAGTACATCTGGCTGACTATCCGCAGTGGGCACGCACTGCTTGGCCGCCGTCGCCGCGCGCGCCTTCGGGTTGTAAAGCAACCGGGCGCGCAAGACGTCGAAGCTGTAACCGCGTCTCAACCGATTCATCCCCTTGGCCACACCGTTCACCGCCTCCGTATAGGCGTTGGTAATTGGGTTATACCAGTAAGCAAACACCGGGTCGGACCACGTGTCAACCGTCCTGGCGATGGTCCCGAACGTCTTCTGCAGCCAAAGCGGTATCGCGTTGGCCCATTGCGCGAACGCCTTCTCGGCTTCCGGTAGACGTTCCACATCTCCATGGCCACTGTACCTTGTCCTTGTCGGGCAGCTGTCGGAATTACGGCGTCAAGTCGTGCTGGCGCGGGGTGGGCAGCAGATCGAATATGGCGCGCTTTTCGATATTCGTGATGGTGCAGCGGTACTCACCGATGATTTTGAGCTTGTCGATGCCGAGCCGGCTGGGTGTCTCGAACTTAATGGTCTGGCGCAGGTGCTCGGCGTGATCCTCGAAGACGTTGCGCACGGTCTTCTCGTCGATGCCGATGTCGGCCGCGATCGGCAGGAACGGCCGGCGGAAGCTTTCCTGATGAATGAACCCGACCAAACGCCGCGCGGCGAACCGCTTGTCATCGAGATCCGGAATCGCGTCGAACTGCATGCGTGCGCAAACTCGGCAACGAAAACGCTTCCGTTCAACGAGAATCGTCACCGCCTGCCCGGGCCTGGGAATGTCGCGGTAGGTCTGCTCGACGGTCCCGTGCCCATACATCCCAGGGAGCGGCAGTGCACGCACGCAGGCGATGCACTGGTTCCCTCGGCGTGGACCATATACCACTCGGTCGACCTATCAACCTTGGTCGTTCGTAATTGGTCGAGCTGCAGGAGGTCGATTATCGTCGTTCCCATTTCCACACTATATTCCGCGTTTTAATGCGGTGCATCCGCGTGGTAAAAAGTTTATTCCACACTGAGTTCCGCATAGCCATTAAATCTTGACTCTTCGATACCTCGCGCTTGCGACGAGCAGACTTTGGATGACCGATCACCACTGATCGCCCAAGCCCTGATAAATCGAGGGATACGCTCTGGCCGGTAGGTTCATATAGATGAATCAGGCCGTGGACTTTCGGCCGAGACCATTTGCGCGCGCGTTGCAACTCCTCGGCATGTGGTGCAGTCTATGTGGCGTGAATCCTTACTTTGGCCACCTCGGATCATTTCCCACATGGCTACGCTATGTGCTGGTAGTCGTTCTGGTTTTGACAGGTGCACCGCCGCCTTTAAGCATGGCGCAGACGGCGAAGTCCGACTATGCGTCGGCCGGTGCGCATGCCAAAACGGTGCTACTCCACTGTCACAACCCCGCAGATTCGTCCCGAGCAGTAACCGTAAAGTCATTGCAGGAAGAGTGCCCGTGCTGTGACGACAGTGCGTGTCAATGCGGCTGCGTAGTTACGCTAGCCATGCCATTGACACTGCTGAACTTGCGCGACATTGCGCCAGATCGCATTCCTGTCGATTTTATCCTGCCGAGTTCCCCGAGCGCTCCGTCGAGCCTACTGCTCCGCCCCCCAATCGCCTGATTTCCGTTCGCCGCTCACTGCGGCTCTGATTCGTTCGTTTGCCATTCCGGCCAACTGACGTGTTGTCTTTGCTGTCCGTTCGATGCGTGAGCCCAATGCGGTTTACCACGCGGATAGCCAACGGAGATTTTCAATGGCGTCATTTTCCCTTCGTCGTGCGCTGGCGATGGCCGTGTTCAGCGCACTGGCCGGCTGTGCAAGCATCGCCCGAGAACACGGCGTATTCGAGATTCAAACCCTGGTCGATCAGCGCAACGGCGTGGCACTGGGCTGGGCGACGGATCGTGAGACGGAAACCAAGACTGCTGCAACGCTGCAAACGTTGCTGTCGGTTCCCCTCACGGCAGACACAGCGGTGCAGATCGCGCTATTGCATAACCCGCGCATGCAATCCGAATACGCACGGCTCGGCATTGCCGCGGCCGATGTCGATGACGCGAGTCGCCTCAGCAATCCGACCTTTTCGATCACCGCGTTGCATAAATCGGGCGAACCAACGAAGTTCGACGGCGGTCTTTCCGTCCCGTTTGCCGAGCTGTTGATGCTGCCGGCTCGCAAGCGATTTGCCGCTGGCGAATTTGCCCGTACCCAGCAATCCATCGGTGCGGCGATTCTTAAACTGGCGACCGATACACGCGCCGCCTGGTACAGCTATGTCGGCGCGCAGCAGGTCGCCACGATGCGCGCGGCGGTGGCAACCGCCGCACAAACTTCTGCGGACATTGCCGCTAAATTTCATGAGGCCGGCAATATCAGCATTCTGCAATTCAAGATGGAAGAAGCCGCGGCGACCCAGGCGCGCCTGCAAGCCACTCGCGCCAGCGCCGAGGCGGTGCGCACACGCTCCGCGTTGAACCAGCTTATGGGCGTGTCTGGGGCATTGAGGCAATGGATCGCAGGGGACCGTTTGCCAGCACCGCTCGCGCAAGATGAATCCGCCGATGCCCTCGTTACACTCGCGCACCGGCAGCGTCTGGATCTGGCCGCCGCCCAGCAAGAAGTCACTTTGCTGGAGCAGAGTCTGGGTGTGACCCGACAGTATCGCTGGCTCGGCAAGGTCGACATCGGCATTGCTGGCGAACGCGAAACGGATCGCAGCAAACTTTACGGTCCGAGCCTGTCGTTGCAGTTGCCGATCTTTAATCAGGGCCAGGGCGCGATCGCGCGCGCCAACGCGCAACTCGACGATGCCCGGGCACGCATGCGCTCGCTCGAACTGGAGATCGACGTCAACGTGCGGCTCGGTGTGGATCGCATCGCGGCGACCCGCAAGATTGCCGAAGACTATCGAATCGCGCTGATTCCGCAACGCGAAATCATCGTCGCGCGAACGCAAGAAAACGTCAATTTCATGCTGGTTGGCGTGTTCGAATTGTTGCTCGCCAAGCAACAGGAATTCGACGCCTATCAGGGCTATCTCGAAGCCGTCCGCGACTACTGGATGGCGCGAGTGGACCTGATGCGCGCCGTTGGCGCGCGGTTGCCGAGCGACGCTGACGCCACGGATGGAACCGTTGGCCCCGACGAAATCTTGCACCCGGCACCAGCGGCCAGCACGCCGCACATGCACCACGCTGACGGCGATATGTCCGGGATGGATATGAGCGGCGGCAAATCCATGGACGCCGCAAGCCCACCCGCCAAGGAAAGCAAAAAGCCAGCGTCTGCCAATCCACATGCGGGCCACGACATGAATGCCATGCCCGGGATGCCAATGCCGGCGACCGCACCGCCGGAAAAGAAACCGGATACGCCGACCAAACCCGCCGAGGATTCCGCGCCCACGCCACACGACCAGCACGGAGGTGCCGCATGAAAATTTCCCGTCGCAACTTGATGTTTACCGCGAGCCTCGCCGCCCTGGCCAAACTCGGCGGACTGATCCGCCCGGCCAGCGCGCAGACGCCGGAAACCTCCGCCAATCCCGCCACCGGTTCGGGTCGCCCTTACGTGCCTGTGACCACATTGAATGGTCGCGCGTTGCCCTTTGTGATGAAAGACGGCGTCAAGGAATTTCATCTGATCGCCGAAGAAATCGATCACGAGTTCGCGCCCGGTAGCAAAGCCAAATGCTGGGGATACAACGGTTCCACACCCGGGCCGACGATCGAGGCGGTCGAAGGCGATCGCGTGCGTATCCTGGTGACCAACAAGCTGCCCGAGCACACCAGCGTGCACTGGCACGGCATCCTGTTGCCAAGCGGTATGGACGGTGTCGGTGGGCTGTCGCAGCCGGACATCCTGCCGGGCGAAACCTATGCCTACGAGTTCACCTTGCGCCAGCACGGCACGCACATGTATCACCCGCACGCCGATGAAATGACGCAGATGGCGGTCGGCATGATGGGCATGTTCATCATTCATCCGAAGAACGGCGAACCCGAACCGATCGATCGCGACTTCGTGATCCTCTTGCACAACTGGGCGCTGCATCCAGGCACCTATCGGCCTGATCCGTCGATCATGACCGAGTTCGATCTGTGGACCTTCAACAGCAAGGTCTTTCCGTCGATCGATGCGATGGTGGTCAAGACCGGTCAGCGCGTGCGTATCCGCCTCGGGAACCTGTCGATGTGGAATCATCCGATCCATTTGCACGGGCATCAATTCCTGGTCACGGGATCGGATGGCGGGCGCTGGCCGAAAGCATTGTGGCGCCCGGAAGTCACAGAGATCGTCGGCGTCGGCCAGACGCGCGATATCGAATTCGTCGCCACGCCGGGTGACTGGGCGTTCCACTGCCACATGTCGCATCACACGATGAACGCGATGGGCCACGGCATTCCGAACACCCTGGGTGTGGATCAATCAAACGTCGAAACGCAGATCCGCTCGATGTTGCCGGGTTATATGGCGATGGGCGAAAACGGCATGGCGATTCACCAGGTGCACACCGACGCCGGTCACATGAAGGGCCCCGAAAATACCTTGGCGATGATGACCGGCCAGGGCCCGTTCGGAAAGCTTGAGATGGGTGGCATGTTCACGGTGGTCAAGGTGCGCGATCAGGTCGCGGCCGACTATCGCGACCCTGGCTGGTACGCCAATCCTCCGGGTACCGTGGCGCGTCGCATCGGCGCGGCCGGCACACCCGAGCCGGCAATGAAGATGTATATGAAAATGGATATGAAAATGGATCCCAACATGCCCATGAACCACGGAGGCTAAGCCATGAACTTTATCAAAGCGATTCTCCTGTTACTTTTCGTTGGCGTTCTCGGCGCTGCCGCGTTCATCTATTCCGGCACCTACAACATCGCCGCCGATACACCGCACTGGCCCCTGGTTTTCAAACTCATGGAAACGGTGCGGCAAACCTCCATCGCGGCACACGCCAAGGATATCCAAGTGCCGCCGCTGGATGATCCGAAGTTAATCGCCGAGGGTGCGGAACACTATAGCGGCATGTGCACCGGATGCCATTTGGCACCTGGCATGACCAACTCGGAAATCCGCCCTGGCTTGTATCCCCAGCCGCCGAACCTGAGTCAGCATGTGCATGCCAGTCCCGCCGAGATGTTCTGGACAATCAAGCACGGCATCAAGATGTCCGCCATGCCGGCCTGGGGCACGACGCACGATGACGCCGCCATCTGGGGCATGGTCGCGTTTTTGCAAAAGCTGCCCGAGCTAACACCAGAGCAATATGCACAGCTCACCGGCAATGTCGCGAAAACCGAAGAGGGGCATGCGCACACGCATAGCCACGGCGAAACACACGATCACGCGGCTGCTTCCGAGAGCGATCACACCCACGCCGACGGCGACGATGACCATGACCATGACCATGACCATGCGGATCACGCAGATCACGCGCATGCCGCCGCGACCGAAGCACCGCTAGTATTGGATGGCCTGAAACCCGGTGCGGTGCCCGCAGCAGAAACCGTAGCCAATGCGTTCCACGCTGCCCTGCAGGCGGGCGATCGCGCTGCTGTACTGGCGCTACTCGCGCCGCAGGTCACGATCACCGAAGGCGGCCACACGCAGTCGCGGGATGAATACGCGGGCGGCCATCTGGCCGAAGACATCGCGTTTTTGAAAACGGTGCAGAGCAAACCCACTTCGCTCGGTTCGATGCCGATGGGCGACGCGGCGATGGTGGGTAGCGAAAGCGAGATTCGCGCGACGGTCAAGGGCCAACCGAAGGTCATGCGCAGCCGCGAGATGCTCTCGCTCAAACGCGAGAACGGCACCTGGTCAATTATCGCGATTCGCTGGGAATCCTCGAGCGCCGACGCGCATTGAACACGCGGGCTTAGCGGTCTCCGGAGCACAGTCGGACCGCTTTGCGGCATATGACTGCGATCATTGCACTGACGCAATTCCGGCGTTTTTTCAGTGCTTGGCTATTGACTCTGGACGCGGGTCCAGGGTTTAGCATGCCCCAATAGGTTTCGAGGAGAGGTCGCAATGAGCAGTTTTCCCATCGGTGAAATGGCGAAGCGCGCCGGGGTCGGTATCGACACGGTGCGCTATTACGAGCGCACTCATTTGTTGCCGGCGGCGGATCGTCTGGCTTCCGGCTATCGACAGTACGACAGCACGGATGTCCAGCGCTTGAGTTTCATCCGGCGCGCCAAGGAGCTGGGTTTCACCTTGGACGAGATCCGCGAACTACTGACGCTCTCCACCGATCGAGAGCGTGGCGTGCGCGGGGTCAAAGCACGCGCGGAATTGCGGTTGGCGGATCTGGATC
>JANXUW010000089.1 GCA_025351985.1 Pseudolysobacter sp. | reverse complement strand
AACGGTCAAGAAAGGCCATCAGACTCATGCCGGGTTGAAACTGCACTTGATTCTTTACCATGACACTTCCTCCACCTCATCAGGAGGTTGCAGCGTCTACCCTCGGCGTATCATGGGATGCGACTCATGGGGAATCAGGATATTTAATGAGGCTGCCGGGACGTAGTTGCCGCCGAGATACTGGCCCGTGGATGAGAACTGACGTAATGCAGGATGGTTCACGTATAGACCAGAATCTACATCACCAATCAAGGCGTAACCGCCGGCGAGTTGCCACGCGGCGTCCACATTGAGGTCATCCCGACCGTATTGAGTTCCACTGGTCGATGGCGCAAGCGCAGGCTGCCCGACGGTAAATCCCAATAACTGCACCGAGGAAAACTTCGCAGATGTCGCAGGGAATGCGGCTTCAACGTTAGGATCTGAACGCAGTGCTGAGAGCGCGTTTGAGAGACTTGCGCTCGGTAGGTAACTCACGATGACGTAGCGCTCCAACTTGGCACGCACCGAATCGGGATTGGCCTGCAAGTACGTAAGGAAATCGCCGGACGCACGAGTTGGCATCAAGAAATAAGTTTGCTGAGGGTTTTCGACCATCAAGCCTTGCAGGGGTGGGCCGCCAGGCGCTCGTGGCGAGAAATTGTAGTAGTTCACAACTTGCGAAGGCGTCGGAGCGCCAGGGGCGTTCGACAGAAGTACGTGGATGTACTGAGTCCGAGTCTGAGCGAGGCCGGATAGCGGGAAGCATACAAATGCTACCAGCGTGAATAGGCTAAGTTGCCGATGACGCAGAACTGTGCTGGTGATTTGGCGCACAAAAACGTATGCCAGCATGATCGCTGGCCGCAAGAAGTTACTCAGCATTACCCCTTCCCCTGTTAGATGCTAGCGGCTATAGATCAATTGAATTCCGATCAAAATTTTGTTGGCGCAAAGCCATCCTGGCGATCAAAAGTATCATCGTGATCAGGGCGATCAATCCGACAATCCCCATAGTGGGAAGTGACGCAGGTGCAGGCGCAGCCGTTACGATGAATGGCAGGATGCCTAATGTCTCTACGACCGTTCGAGTGGGACCGACCGCTGTGTAAGTTCGATCCACTTGGACGGTGTATGAACCGGGTGGAAAAGCCCCAACCGGATCGATTGCAGTCCCTGTACCGAAGTTACAGAACGATGAATCAAAGGCGTGGATTGACGGAATCAAGATGCGAATAGCATTGCCCGACTGCGTAATCTGCGGGTATCCAGCCTGTTCTATAAAAGAATCGCAAACGCCGATACGAATATTCACGGATACCGTTTGGTTTTCCGTTGGATTAATAGGCGAGAGAGTCGGCGGATCAACAAATGCCTGTGCCAGTTGACTGAGCAACACGAACGCCAACATGATGGCCGTGCGCAAGAATTTCAGCAGCATCCCCCTACTCCTTTGGTTACGAGTGCGCGCTGACGATACTTCAGCAACAGATTTTAATCTGACCAAATACAAGCGGCCCGCCCGTAGCTCACTGCTTTATTTGGACTGAAATCATTGTGTGATTTGCTTGTATCGTACGATACACTTTTGCGGGTACTCGCAGGTGACAGATCGATGGTCATCTTTGCCCTGCTTGCCTCGCTAGGTTCTCTTGTTTCAACAACGCCGGTGCCGGTGCTCATGTCGTAGCCTCAATTCGCCTGCCGCATCCGGCACACTCGTAACCGGCATCACACAGCAAACACGACAGCAACGCGCCCAGACGAAGCCGCACGGCGAGCCGGGCCGACGACGATTTGCACGTTTCTACCCAGCCGCACCAGACAATCCAGCATCTTCGTTTCACTGATACCCCGGAACTGGCCGCGCAGCATTTTGGACAGTTTGGGCTGAGGAATGCCTAGGACATCTGCGGCTTGCTGCTGGCTCCACTTCCTGCCTTTGATGATTTCGCCAATTTTTGTCGCAAGCTGTGCTTTGACGATCATCTCGTCCGCGTCGGCCATGCCTAGATCGGCGTAGACGTTGCCGCTGCTTTCTTCTATTGAAATCATTTCTGCTGTCCTACCATTTCTGTTGATATTGCTCTGTTGATGGTGCTTAGGTTGAGTGTGCTTGCGCCGCCTTCAATCGTTCGCGAATGACATCCATATCCGGCTTGGGCGTTGCAATACCCTGCGTCGATTTCTTCTGAAAGCAATGCAGGACATAGACCGCATCGCCAAATTTGACGGTGTAGACGGCGCGGAACGAGCCGCCACCCGAGTCCTCAACAACTTCAAGAACGCCCGCTGATCCGAAGCCTTGGAGCGGTTTCGCCTGATCGTGCTTCTTCCCAATCTGCGCTTGATGCAATGCAAAGCCGAAGGTGGATTGCACATCGGCAGGCATGGCCTTCAAATCCTTCTTGGTCGATGCGATCCAAAATAGTTTTTTTATCTGCTGTTCCATCCATTTATTATATCCATGTGGGTCTATCGCTGCAAACGATGCTTGAGTGCAACCAACAGATGTTTGATATGCAAAAAAGAATATCCAAAACATATTCATACAAATTTATTACAATATCCTATTGACATCTTAAGAGGATTGATTAGAATAATGTGAATGTTCGTATCAGAGGCGATGAAAACATGATCCTAACGGTAGGAAATACCAAGGGTGGCGTTGGTAAAACCACTCTGGCCTTGAACCTCGCTATTGCGCGCGCCATGACCGGCCGGGAAGTTTGGCTGATCGATGGCGATCGACAAGGAACGGCGGCCGCGGCCGTTGCTTTGCGTTCTGAATCTGGCCGAAAGCCAGGCATCGCCTGTGCACAATATGCAGATGGTCAACTACTGCGGGCACAGGTGCAGCAGCAGCGCACGAAATGGGATGACATTGTGATTGATGCAGGCGGTCGCGATTCCACTGCGCTGCGAGCAGCATTGATCCTTTCCGACGTGCTTCTGGTTCCATTTGCGCCGCGCAGCTACGACGTGTGGGCGCTGGATGACATGGCAGCATTGGTCGATGAGGCCCGAGCCGTGCGTGATGGCCTTCGCGCCTTCGCAGTGTTGAATCTCGCCGATCCTGGCCAGAATGCAGCAGATAACATCGAGGCAGCAGCGGCCGTAGCTGATGTGCCTCAGTTTGAGTATTTGCCGTCCGCGATTCGTCGGCGCAAAGCATTCAGCAACGCGGGCGGGCAGGGGCTTTCGGTGCTGGAGCTCAGCCCGAAAGATGCCAAAGCCTCCGAGGAACTGACGGCCCTTGTTGAATCTGTTTTTAATATCCATACAACCGCCTGATAGGATTAATAACAATGACTATTAACCGTAAGCCCAAGGCAGGCGCGGCACAAGCAAATGCGTTCATCGAAGGCGCTCCTGATGCTCGCAAGAGTCAGGCGAGCCAGGTTCCTTACGAGAAGGGAATAGCGAAGGGAAACAAGCGACAAATTTCGCTGACGATCGCTCCGGAGCTGTTACGCAAAGTCGATGAAGTTGCAAAGCGCACTGGTCAAGCGCGCGCGGCCGTAATTAATATGGCCCTTTATCGCGCCCTTGAGGGCGATATTTTCGCGAGCTGACACAGTGGCCAAGAAGGCGAAAGAGCAGGGTAGGGCGACCGATCCTACTGGTCTGAAATTCGAGCCTATCTATTCGCAAGATTTGGCCGATATCGGAATACCAGGCGTTGTGGTGGAGGTTTCCCGCGAGGAAGCCGAGTCGCTTGGCGCATTCGAGGAAACCGCGCTATCGGCTGACGACGCTTGGGATTCGCTGGATATGCCAGCTGACAATCGCCCTGTCGATTGGACGGCGGGAAATCTCAGTGCTGATGCAAACAGCAGGCTGAATCAATGGCTTTCCGATATGGCCGCTAAGATCGACGCCGGCGGCATCATCGAGGACTTCGCGACTAACTTCTTGTTCACGTTGCTGCCGGAGGCTTATCGTGAAATGCACCAAGTCACGATCGATCGTCGTGCAAATGAAAAAGTATCCGCACGCGAAAAACGAATTCGATCCAACCAGGATAGTTTTCTCGCAGATTGCGCTGCTATGGAAGCTGAAAGCGCAAAAGAAGCCGGAGCGCTTGGCTATATGGCTCGCGTGCTGGTGCAGGCAACCATGCCGCACAGTCGCAAGGATGCAACGCATTTCATGCGGACAAATGGTTCTCTGACGGTAGAAATTGCTGCGGGATCGCAGGGGCTGCCTTACGGTAGCTATCCACGCTTGTTACTTGCCTGGCTCACTACCGAGGCTGTTCGCACGCAATCGCCTACTCTTTATTTGGGGGACAGTCTTTCTCAATTCATGCACAAGCTTGACTTACTCCCGACAGGAGGGCGTTGGGGCACTATTCCGCGATTACGCGAACAAGCGGTACGCCTCTTTCACAGCTTTGTTACTGCATATAACACTCATGGGACTACGGGGCGGGGAGGAGAACGCGGCGGCAACATCATGGTCGCAGATGATTGGGATCTGTGGTGGGACGCACGCGACATTGCTCAACAAGGAGCCCTGTTTAGTTCGTGGGTAAAGCTCACCGAGAAATTTTATAGCCAAGTTACAGATCGCCCCGTACCTGTGGATTTGAGAGCAATCAAAGCCCTGAAAAAATCACCGCTTGCCCTTGATTTGTATGCATGGACGACTTACCGCATGAGCTACCTGAGCCAACGAACGGAAATTCCGTGGGAAGCATTGCAAATGCAATTTGGCTCTGACTATGCCAGCGATGCGAAAGGAAGGCGAAACTTCAAAGGCAAGCTCCTAGACGCGCTAAAGAAGGTCGCAATCGTTTATCCGGAGCTGCGTGCAAGGGACGGAGATTCAGGGCTGTTGTTGCTCCCTTCGCCCACGCATATTCGAAGAATAAACAAGTAACGTTTCTTACGCATAAACGGTAGCGCTTTTCTGTGGGTAAGCCTGTGCGCTCGACAAGTTATCCACGCATAAACGGTAGCGCTTGAGGCAGTCATATAGCTCATTGCTACGCATAAACGGTAGCGCCATCCACGCATAAACGGTAGCGCGGATATACCGCAAAGATAAGCGCAGCAAAGGTTTCCGAATGCTGCCTATAGTAAGAGCCCTATATATATCCTGTAGTAGGAAGCTCGTTTCTGTGGATAACTATGCAAGATTAGTCAGAACGGAATAGCGCCTACCCTTCGGCATCCTGCCTCCGCCCCGGCGCTACGCGCCGGCCTACGGTGGCCATCCATGGCCACCTTAAAACAAATCGGCATCCGCTTCGCGGATCAGCATTTAATGTTCGAAACCTGCACGGTCACAGCGCTGTAGCGATCATCAACGAGGGCCTTCTATATCCGCGAAGCGCGCTTCGCGCGCTGTTTTGCAGAATGCTAGCTTGGGCGGTGTGGAATCTAGCCATCCTGCGCCTCTATGCTGCGCACGGAATTAAAAGCGCCACCTACCCATTGGGTATGCGCCACAGCCCACCCTGGACGCGTCTAATGGCAGCTCTCGATGCCTCTGAGAGTTCTTCATCGCCAAATCGTGCGGTCTCATGGGAGTTCTTCATCCCAGATATTCGCTCTTTCACCTGCACGACTCGACCTTTCACCTGCACGAACTCGGTCTGCCACTCGCCAAAAGTGGCCGTTTAAGCGGTTCGAATGGTGCGGCGAGCGAAAGTCAAAATGACGATAAACGTATCGTGTTGATTTCGTTATATTTTTCTGCGGGTACTTTTTCTCGTAATTGCTCGACCTTGCGGCTTCAAGACTCGACCTTTCACCTGCGCTGCGCGTCGTTTCGTACCTATCGCAATATTCTTGCTGAGCTGAGTAGTCCTGTTCCACTCAGGCCAACTTTGCTTTATTGACTCACGAACCTGGACCCCCACGTTCGCTAGCCAGGTGTAACCTCTATTGCTGCTTCGTCTGCTTTACCCTATGAATCGCCCCGCCTTTCCTAGACACCTTGCAGCCATAATCATTGGCATGAGACGAGGTGTGTATGAGCAGCAAGCGTTACCCGGAAGAGTTCAAGGCAGAGGCGGTCAAGCAGATCACTGAGCGAGGGCATTCAGTGGCCGATGTGGCGGGACGATTGGGCGTTTCCATTCACAGCCTGTACGCCTGGCAGCGACAGCGCGAGAAGCCCAGTGGGGCACGCCAGACCGAGACCGATCACGCCGCGGAGCTGCGGCGTGTGAAGGCTGAACTGCGTCGTGTCACGGAGGAGCGTGACATCTTAAAAAAGGCCGCAACGTACTTTGCCAGACTGTCCGGGTGAAGTACGCATTCATGCACGCGCACACGCGGATATTCCGCGTGCGCAGCATGTGCCGGGTGTTCGGGCTGCAGCGCAGTGGGTATTACGCGTGGCGGGCGGCCCCCCTGTCGGATCGCGCCCGGGAAAATGTTCGCGTCATCGGACTGATCAAGCATTTTTGGTTAGCCAGTGGCGGGGTGTATGGCTATCGCAAGATCACGCGCGACCTGCGTGATTTGGGTGAAGCGTGCGGCAAGCATCGTGTTGCTCGTCTGATGCGACATGAACGCCTTCGTGCGCAGGTGGGCTACGGTAGAAGACCGGGCCATCGGGGCGGCAAACCGTCGGTCGTGGCGAACAATCACCTCGCACGACAGTTCGATGTCGCCCATGCCAATCAGGTCTGGGTCACCGACATCACCTACATCCGCACGCACGAAGGCTGGTTGTATCTGGCGATCGTGCTGGATCTGTTCTCGCGGCAGATCGTGGGTTGGGCCATGCAGCCCAGCCTGCACACCGAGGTGGTGCTGCAGGCCTTGATGATGGCGGTCTGGCGGCGCAAGCCCTTACCGGGACTGCTGGTTCACTCTGACCAAGGCACGCAGTTCACTGGCCTTGACTGGCAAGACTTTCTCAAAGAACACGGTTTGGTGAGTAGCATGAGCCGGCGCGGCAACTGCCATGACAACGCCGTGGCCGAAAGCTTTTTCCAGTTGCTCAAACGTGAACGCATCAAGCGGAAAATCTATGTAACCAGGGACGCCGCAAAGTCCGACGTGTTCAACTACATCGAGATGTTTTACAACACGCAAAGGCAGCATGGATACAACAACGGGCTGTCTCCGGTAGAGTTCGAAAAGAGATTTTCAAAACGAGACTGCTGAGTGTCTACGGAAGACGGGGCGATTCATAGCGGCGTTGCGCGGTGAGGCAGGGCAGGGAACCGCTGGGGTGCGCCGTGATTCATGGCGTTCGCTGATGGCCATGGCGCAAGCTGTGATGTAATTGCATTTGTGTATACGTTTGTGTATAAAACCATATGAAGATCGCGGGCTTCGACTGGGATGACGGCAACTGGCCCAAGTGCGGGAAACATGGGGTTTCCCGTGAGGACGTCGAACGGCTGTTTCTCGACGGCGAGGCCGTCGTGGCCCCCGACCTGAAACACTCGACGCCGACCGAGAGTCGCCACATCGCGGCGGGGCGGGTCGATGGCCGTGCGCTGTTCGTGGCGTTCGCCTTCCGGGACAACCTCATCCGCCCGATTAGCGCCCGTTACATGCACGCGAAGGAGTCGAGTAACTATGAAGCGAGTACCTGAGTTCAAGACCGACGCCGAGGCCGAAGCGTTCTTGGAGCAAGACCTGTCCCGCCTCGACTTCAAGCAGTTCAAGCCGATGCGGTTCGAGATCGAGCCGAAGGCCGCCGCGCTGAACATGCGCCTGCCTGTTGCCCTTCTCGACGCCTTGAAAGCCAAGGCCAAAGCGAGCGGCATTCCGTACACACGGTACGTTCGGATGCTGCTGGAAAGCGACGTGGCCCGTACTCGCTGACCCCTAACTCCGTAGGGCGAACGTGACTTGCCGCAGGCAAGTCGTAAGTGCGCACTTGCTCGCTTTGCTTGCGTGACGATACCGTCCGCCTCATCTCCGCCCGAAAGGCCGAACGCCATGAGCAATCCGAATACCGGAAAAATTGTTAGGTTTACCCTCAACCCGGCCACGCCGCTGAGCGAGGATGAGCTGGCCATGCTCGCACGCTTGGACGCCATGCCGGATAGCGAGATCGACTTCAGCGACATCCCGGAAAGTCCGGCCGATGCCGTGTGGTACAAGCCCGGCGCCTTCTTTTCGACGAGTGAGACGATGCCATGGCTGATGAGAAAACCGTGACGCTTTCCGTGGAACTGACCGATGCGCAGGCGTGGCACTTGGCGCAGTTTCTCAAGCGGGTGAGCTTTTCCGAGTTCCGCAGCAACGCCCAGGATGAGGACGAGGCCTACACCATGCGTGACGCCGCCGCCTGCGTGCGGGAAGCACTCACTGATGCGGGATATGCCCCGCGTTGAGGTATCCGTGGTGCGCTGGATCCGCACATGTCGAGGTGGCGAGCGAACGAATGCCGCGCGTGAGTGTTTACCTCGCGCTGTGATTTAGATGGGCTTTGGTTCTTTCTCGGCCAGCAGCTTCGCCCCCACCTTTTTCCAGTCCGCGCGCTTCTCGGCGGTGATGGTCGTGGACGTTGCCATGCTGACCAGTGCACCCAATAGCTCCGCCCGGTCCCACGTCTGAATCTCCGCGAAGTCGAGTAGCAGGCCTTGCAGAATGAGCCGGTGATTGCGTGCCTTGCGTTCACTGTCCTTGTTCGCATTCAGGAGCTTGGCGACATCGGCACGGGCAGACGCCGCACGATCGGCCGCACGTTCCGCCCGCGTGAGAATGCCCAACTGCTTTTCTTCGAGCGCGGTTCGGGTTTTCTTGGCGTAGAGCAGGGCAAGTAATTCCTGCTGATCGCTGGGTTTCTTCAAGCACTGAATGTAGGTTACGCGATCTTTCAGCCAATCGTTCGACATAGCAGTCCGTAAAAGTGGGGGATGGCGCTTGACTGTACGAGGTCGAATAGGTAGCGTCAAACGCGGAGCGAAGCGAGAGCCAAAGCATCCTTCATGGAATGAAGGCGCACTTAGGTGTTTCAGTCTGCTACGCAACCAGAAACGTGCGCCCTGCGGGGCTAAATCCAAATCTGATCCAGAGCGCCGCCTTGCCCCATGGCCACCTACCACGCTTCCGTGAAAGTTGGCCCCCGCGGCAAAGCCGCCTCACACGCCGCCTACCTTGCCCGAGAGGGCAAGTACGCCGACCTGCGCTCCGGCGAAGTTCTCGAACTCGCCGAGAGCGGCAACATGCCCAAGTGGGCGGCGAATTCGCCGGCCTACTTTTGGCACGCCGCCGATGCGCACGAACGCGCCAACGGCAACGCGTATCGCGAATTCGAGCTGGCCCTGCCGCGTGAGCTGTCGCCTGATCAGCGCGCCGATCTCGTGCGCTCGTTCGTCGCCCAGGAGCTCGGCGAACGCCATGCCTACACCTTTGCGATCCACAACCCGATCGCTGCGCTGGACGGCGGCGAGCAACCGCACGCGCATGTGATGTTCTCCGATCGCAAGCGCGACGGCATCGAGCGCGATCCGGAACAGTATTTCCGTCGCTACAACGCCAAGGCCCCGGAGCGCGGCGGTTGCCAGAAAGATCAGGGCAGTACCGCGGCGACGCAATCCGAACGGTATGCCGAACGCAAGGAACAACTGATCGCCTTGCGCGCACGCTGGGCCGAGCGCACCAACGCGCATCTTGAGCAGCACGGGCACGGTGCACGCGTGGATCATCGTAGTCTGGCCGAGCGGGGCATCGATCGCACCCCGGAGCCGCACTTCGGCGGACGCGGGGTGCGTGAGCTGGTGTATCGCGGTGATGTTTCCCGGTTGCTCGAACAACGTCGCGCCGAGGGCGAACTGGAGCGCGCGCAGACCGAGGTACGGACATCGATTCTGGATCTGTCGGGGGATGTCATGGCCGCACGGCAGGCGCGCGATCAGCGTGAGGACTGGAAGCGCGAGAACGCCGAATCGGCGAAGGCCGC
>JANXUW010000088.1 GCA_025351985.1 Pseudolysobacter sp. | reverse complement strand
GCGGCGCCGCTGTTTTTTCGCATCATCGATTCGATCCGTGCGCAGGACGCGGCGCTGGCCGAACCGGTGCGCACGACACCGCGCAACCTGAAAAAAGTCGAGATCTGTCTGGCCAGCGGCGACCTGCCGAATGTCTGGTGTCCGCAGCGCGGCATGACCTGGTTCATTCCCGGCCGGTCGCCGATTCGCGTCAGCACGATCCACCGCCCGGTCGTGGTAGATGCACGCAGCGGCAAGCCGGTTTGCCCACCGTATGGCGACATACCGATACGCACCGACGTCTACGAATTCTGGCCGTCCGACATGATGCGCGTATTCGCGCAGGCGGGCATTCCGCGCCGCGCGCCGCCAGCCGTGGATTGCGCCAGCGGCAGCGCCGACGACGGCCAGCCGCCGCAGATCGGTTCGCCGTTGCGCGGCAGTATCTACACCTTGCGTGCGCAGCATGCCGACGAAGCGCGTGTTGCGTTGAGCGCGACCGTGGATGCCAGCGCGCAGGCGTTGTACTGGTTCGTCGACGATGGTTTTGTCGGCAGCGCCAGGCCTGGCGAAACGCTGTTCTGGCAACCGTCTGGCGCCGGCAGTTTCAGCGTGCGCGCGGTGGACGATCATGGTCGCGCGGATCAGCGCGAGGTTCGCGTGACACGCGTCGAATAGTCGAGAGTTGGTATCGCCTCGATCGATCCGGCCTGGAGCTGCGTGCTAAAGTCGCGCATTGAGAACCGGGCTGCAGAGGTTGATTGTGAAGCTATTTCGTCGTGGATTGTTGAGTCTGTTGTTGCTGCCATGCATGCTGTTTGCCGCCGAGGATGTTCCCGCCGGCAAGCTGTCGAGCATTGCCGAACCGCTGCATTATTGGCTGGCGTTTACGCTCGATCCCGCAGCCGATGGCTATAGCGGCGACACACGTATCCGCATTCGTCTGAATGCCGCGGTCGATCATCTTTGGCTGCACGGTCGCGACCTGGATGTGCAAAAAGTCAGCGTCACGGACGCGCACGGAAAATCCGCGCCCGCGAAATACCAGCAAAGCAACGGCGATGGTGTCGCGCTCGTGTCGTTCGGCAAAATCCTGCCGGCGCAGGAGATCGAGTTGGACCTCGGCTTCACCGCCAAATACAACACCCAGCTCGAAGGTGTGTACAAGGTCAAGGTCGGCAGCGATCCGTATCTGATCACGCAGATGGAACCGGTCAGCGCGCGTTTTGCGTTCCCGGGGTTTGACGAGCCGCGCTTCAAGACGCCGTTCGATATCACGCTGACCGTGCCGAAAGCGCAGGTCGCACTGGCGAACACGCATCAAGCGGATGAAAAAGTATCCAATGATGCAAAGTGGAAAACGCTGACTTTTGCCACAACCCTGCCGCTGCCGACGTATCTGGTCGCGTTTGCGGTCGGGCCGTGGGATGTAGCCGAGGGCAAGCCGATCGCGGCGAATGCGGTGCGTTCCACGCCGCTGCCGCTGCGTGCGATCGCCAGTCGCGGCAACGGCAAGCGCCTGGCTTACGTGCTCGAACAAGCGCCGAACATCATCGCCTATTACGAGCAATACACCGGCCAGCCGTATCCGTACGACAAGCTCGATCTGCTCGGTGCGCCGGACTTCGGCGCGGGCGCGATGGAGAATGCCGGCCTGATCATTTTCCGCGACACGCTGTTGTTGCTCGACCAGAATTCGCCGGCGGATCGTTATCGCGCCGCATTCACGGTGATGGCGCACGAGATCGCGCATCAGTGGTTCGGTGATCTCGTCACCGCGCCGTGGTGGGACGATATCTGGCTCAACGAGGCGTTCGCGACCTGGGCCGAAGGCAAGGGCACGGTCGCGTTGCAGCCGGAATTCCACGGCGATCTCGAACATCTCGAAGCGCGTCTCGGCGCGATGCGCAGCGACAGCCTGAACAGCGCGCGGCGCATTCGTCAGCCGATCACGAATCAGGGCGATATCGAAAACGCCTTCGACGGCATCACCTACCAGAAAGGCGCGAGCGTGCTCGGCATGTTCGAGTCGTGGCTGGGCACGGAAAAATTCCGCAGCGGCATCCAGGGATATCTCGGCGGCCACAAATTTCGCAGCGGCAGTTCGGACGATGTGATCGATGCCGTTGCCGTCGCCAGCGATCAGGGCGAGCGCATCAAGCTCGCGATGCGCAGTTTTCTCGACCAGCCGGGCACGCCGCGCATCCAGACCGAGGTGACCTGCAAGGATGGCCACGCGCAGCTCGATCTCAGGCAAAGTCGTTATCTGCCGCTGGGTTCGAAGGCCGACAGCAACGCGCTGTGGGGCGTGCCGGTGTGCGTGCGTTTCGGGCACGCGGACAAAAGCGAGACGCAGTGTGTGTTGCTGGACAAGGCCGCGGCGAATTTTCCCGTCACTGCCGGCGGCTGCCCGGACTGGTATCTGCCGAATGCGAATGCGAGCGGCTATTACCGTTTCGGCATTTCGCCCGAGGCGTTTGCAAAACTCGCTGCGCATCTTTCAAGCCTGAGCGGGCCGGAGCAACTGGTGTTTGCCGACGCGGTTGCCAGCGCGTTCCATGGTGGCGAACTCGATGTCGCAGCGTTGCTGGACAGCCTGCCGGCGCTGGCATCGTCGCCGTTGCCGCAGGTCGCGACCGCGCTGCTCGACGATGTCGAATGGATCCGCGAATACCTGGTTGCAGCCGCCGATCGTGGGCGTTTCGATGCACGCATCGGTGCGATCCTGCTGCCGCGGCTGCAGCGTCTGGGCTACGAACGCAAAACCGCCGAAGCCAGCAACGACACGGCATTGCGTGTGCGTCTCGCGAAGTTTCTCGCACTGCGCCTGCAGCAACCCGAAGTACGCGCTGCGCTGCTCGCGCAGGGGCGCAAGGCGCTCGCGCTGGACGGTGCAGGCAAGGTGCAACTCAGTGCGGCAAACGCCGACCTGCTCGCCAGTGTGCTGGCAGTGACGGTGCAGGAAAACGGCGCCGCCGCAACCAGGGCGATCTATGCCGAACTCGATATCAATCACGATGCGACCAGCCGCTACGCCATGCTGGCTGCGCTGGGCGCAAGCCACGATCCCGCCCTTGCCGAACAGGCGCGCAACTACGCCTTGAGCGGCGGGGTACAGCTCAGCGAAATGCTTGTGCTGCTGAATGCGCAGAACGACGAACCGGAAAACCGCAGCGCATTCTGGCGCTGGTATCAGTCGCATTTCGATGCAGTGCTGAAGCGCACGCCGGGTTTTGCGCAAGGCCGCATGCCCGCATCGGTGAGCGCGGGCCGTTGCAGTGCAGAATCCGCGCAGGAACTCGATCGGTTTTTCCGACCGCACGTGCCGCAGATTACCGGCGGCGCACGTGCACTCGCCCAGGTGCAAGAATCGATCGGCCTGTGCAGCGCGTTGCGCACGCAACAAAAACCGCAGGTGTTGCAGCAATGGCTCGACCAGCAAGGTGCAATGAAATGATCAGAAGCCTGTTTAGTTCGATCGCGATGAAAAACGTGCAGATCGGAATGTGCGTGTTTTTTTCACTCGTGCTGGTGGGTTGTCAAAGTTTCGGCGGCGGCGCATCCGCGCCATCACCCGTTGCCAGCAAAAAGACAACGCTAGCCGCGTCCGATCCGCTGTCCGCGCTGGTCGGTGAGTTCGACAACAATGCGCAGGTCTGGCGCGTGCAGGCGCAGTCGCAATCGCCCGCGCCGCAAGCCGCCAAGGGCAAGCCGGCGCCGGTCAGGGAAGCGGTGCCGCTGCGCGTGCATCAACTCGTGCATCTGCTCGAACACAAGAATGCGGGCAGCGGTTTGTTGCTCTGGCAACTCGATGTCACCGCCGCGGCGCCGCCGGTTTCGGCGACCTGGTTGTTCCGCGTGACCATTGATGCGAACGGCGTGACGCTGCTGCCGTATCGCGCGGTCGATCCTGCGGCCATCGCCGCGCGGCTCGGCGATGCCGCGAAGCGTTTCGAGGTGCAGCCCAACGAATGGATCGAGCTCGACGCGTGCGCCTTGCACGGCACGATGCAGGCCGGCCACCTTGTTGCGAGTGTCGATCAGGCCGGTTGCGCCGCGTTGTTGCCGGGCATCGGCGCGAGCGCCGCGCTGTTGCCACTGCGCATCGATGCCGACGCCGAAATCCTGCGCGTCGCGACATTTGCCGATCAGGCGCGCAGCGCGACGGCACAGCAGGAAGCGCGACGCGTGCGCTGGTTCGGCGGCTGGGCCGCAATCAACGGCGCCGGTCCGCGCGCGACGATGGAGAGCAAGGATTGGCACGAGCAACGTAACCTGCGCATCCACGATGAAGGCGGGCGGATCGCGGTGTTGTGGCGCGATGGCAGCCGCAGCGGTTATTCCGTCGAGCTGTCGCGACAGAACGTCGGCGGCGAGAGCCAGGTACTCAAGCTCGCGCTGATCGAGGATGCCAGCGCGCGCACGCTGAGTTATGTCTGGGCAAACCCCGACGCCACGCGTATCGGCATGCATCTGGGCTGGATACAAGTCGGGCTAGAGTTGCAGGGCGAACCGCCGATTGCGCATTGAGCGGTGCAAGTTCAGCGCCATTCGCAAAATCGTTGTATCAATGCGTTAGTGCGTTAATGCATTGGATATGTGTTGATATGACTTGCCGCGTGCATGTCTATGCGGCGTCGTCGGTATTCCACTCCAGCCGGTAACCCACGCCATAGACCGAGCTGATCGCATCGGCGCCGGCGGCGATGAGTTTGTGCCGCAGGTTCTTGATGTGGCTGTCGACGGTGCGGTCGCTGACGATGCGGTGGTCGAGGTATGACGCGTCGATCAATTGCTGGCGCGAAAATACCTGTCCGGGTTGCGCGAGGAGTTTTTTCAACAGGCGAAATTCGACCGGCGTGAGCACCACGCGCTGGCCGTGCACGCGAATTTCGAAACGCGTTTCGTCGAGTTCTATCGTCGCGTTTGCCGCAGTATCCGAACCGGCATCGCGCAGGCTGCTGCGGCGCAGTACCGCCTTGACCCGTGCCACCACTTCGCGCGGACTGAACGGTTTGCAGATGTAGTCGTCGGCGCCGAGTTCGAGTCCGAGCAAGCGATCGATTTCCTCGACGCGCGCGGTCACGATCAGGATCGGCACCGACGAAAATACGCGAATTTCGCGGCACACGCTCAAGCCGTCTTTGTCCGGCAACATCAGGTCGAGCAGGATTGCCGACGGCGAGTTTTCGCGCACCCATGCGCTGGCGCCTTCGCCGCTGTCGAGCAGGCTGACGCGATAATTCGCCGCGACAAGGTAGTCGCGCAGCAGCGCGGCGAGTTTGACTTCGTCTTCGATCACCAGGATGTGCGCAGCGTCGTTCATGCATTCACCGCGTATGGATCGGCAAACGAATGCCGATACGCAAACCGCCGAGCGGCGAGGCGCTGGCTTCGATCTGGCCGTCATGCGCCGCGACGATCGCACGACAGATCGCCAGCCCCAAACCTGCGCCGGCACCGGCACGATTGCGCGAACCATCGACGCGGTACAAGCGCTCGAACAGCAGCGGCAATGATGCTGGCGGAACGCCGGGCGCGGTGTCGTCGATGCTCAGCAGCAGCTCCTCATTGATCTCGACGAGGGTGAGCCGGATGCGGCCGGGCGCATCGGTGTAACGCCGCGCATTCGCGAGCAGATTATCGAGTAGTTGGGTGAGGCGGCGCGCATCGCCACGCACGAATTTTGTGCTCGCGAGATGGCTTTCGAGTGTCAGGCCGATATCGGCGAAACCCGGCGTATGCAGCTCGATGGTTTCTGCAATCAGTGCTGCCAGATCGACCGCGGCAAAACGATAATCCAGCGCGCCGGCATCGGCCAGCGCGAGCTGATACAGATCTTCGATCAAACTGGTAAGCCGTTCGCCTTCGGCTTGCAACGATGCCAGCGCGGCGGCGTTCGGTTGGCGGATGCCATCCTGCAGCGCCTGGATTTCGCCGCGCAAAATACTCAGCGGCGTACGCAATTCATGCGCGATATCGGCGCCCCATTGCCGGCGTGCTTCGCGATTTTGTTCGAGCGCGCTGGCAAGATGATTGAAGTCGCTGGCGAGATCACCGAATTCGTCGCGTCGCGGAATGACCACGCGCTGGCCGTAATCGCCGGTGGCCAGCGCGCGCGTGGCGTGCGCCAGCGAACGGATCGGCTTGAGCAACCAGTACGCCAGCCCGAGCGCAAACAGCAGCGCAGCGATCAACACGATCACGCCGCCGATCAGCGCATCATGCGCCTGCGCCTGGGCAAAGGTTCGATCCAGATCGCCGAGCAATTGCGGCAATGGTGCGAGGTGCAGTTCGCCGATTTTTTTTCCTTCCAGCTGCACCGGCACACTCAGCGACTGCATTGAAATACCAGGAGCGCCAACGACTGCATTGCCCGCGGCATCCAGCAGCAGCGTGCGCGAAGCGAGGTCGAACGGGCCAGGCGGATGCGGTGGCGGGCGATCGTTGCGCGGTGGCGGAGGCCGGTCATCGCGCGGCGGCGGTCGCTCGTCGTCGCGAGACATTCCTCGATCCTGCGGCGGCCGACCGTCGCGCATTGGAGGTTCGTCGGCACGCGGTGGCGGCGGACGTGGATCCGCATTACCACGATCGGGATCGAGCAGGCGGTTGAACTGGCGCGGATTGCGCCGCAGGAATTCCCAGTCGCCATGCAACGCATATTGCGCGGCGAGCAAGGTGCTGACATTGCCGAGTCGATCGAGCGCAACCTGATCGAGGTAGTCACGAAAACCGAGCCGGAAACTGTGCTGTTGCCAGACCACAAAACTGCCCAATGCGACCACGCTGAGGGTCGCAAAAACCAGAAACAGGCGTAACCACAAACGCAGGCGCATCGTTTTCCTCGATCAGTGCGCCTCACGTTAACGTGTTGCGCGCCTGCAGGAAACCACAGCGGCATCGACTCCATGATTTCTCCACACAATCTGCATCCTGATTGCGAGATTGCAGACTAGTCTGGCAGTGTCGAAACGGTCGACGTATGACGGAGAACACCATGCGCAAATTTATTCTGCTTCCGCTGATTATCGCGCTGAGCGGCGCGGCCTATGCACAGCATGCACCTGATGGCCAACGTGGTGGCCCCGATGTGCCGCCGCCACCGCACGGCATGCCGATGCCGCCGCCGGGTGGTGGTCCGATGGGCGGCGTGCCATCGCCGGAAATGCTCGCGCTGATTCCGAGTTTGACCGTGGCACAGCAAGTTGAGGTGCGAAAAATTCTGATCGCGCGACGCGACGCCCATGATGCGTTGCGCGACAAGGAGCGCAACGAGCACGAA
>JANXUW010000061.1 GCA_025351985.1 Pseudolysobacter sp. | reverse complement strand
CGATGCGGTAATCCTCAATCCCGCACACATTCTCGGCCCCGGCGACCGCCATAACTGGGCGCAGATGTTCATCATGATCGATCAGGGCAAACTGCCCGGCGCGCCACCGGGCGCGGGCGCGTTCGCCGATGTGCGCCAGGTCGCTGCCGCCCATATTGCGGCGTGGCGCGGTGGGCGCAGCGGTGAGTCGTATCTGCTCGGCGGCGACCACGCAAGCTTTCTGACACTGGTGCGGGGAATTGCGAGCCAGCTCGGACGACCGTCGCCAAAACGCGCGTTGCCCGCAACGGTGTTGCGCGCTTATGCGCAGGTGCTGAATTTCTACAGCCGTTTCAGCGGCCGCGCGCCATCATTGACACCGGAAGCGGTGGCATTTACCTGTCACCATTTGCGCGTGGATTCAAGCAAGGCCGAACGCGAACTCGGTTATCGCAGCACCGCGCTGAACGTGTTGATCGCCGATACCTGCGCCTGGCTGCGCGAGCAGGGATTGATCAGCGGCGCGCCGTTGAACAAATGAATCCTGCGCGCGTAGACATTTTGCAACATCCAGAAATCCTCTTACGCAAAAGGCTTTCCTCATTATGTACACGAACAAAGTCGCCATCTTTACCGCAGCTATTCTGGCCGTTGTGAGTTGTCGAATATTTGCAGCAGAATTATCCATAGCCTCTGCTCAAGTCGAGAGCAACTTGGCTACGCTTGCTTCTGCTATAGACAAAAAAAGTCACGATGAGATTGGTGTAGGTATCGCAGCACTTGGGATTTTGCTCGAAGCAAAGCCGGGCGTTTTCTTTCTGGCGGATGCTCTCAATTCCAACGGACAAATGAACGCGGTGATGCAGTTAGAAAGGAAGGGGTTCGTACAAGTTCTGCATGTCAAAAGTGGTCATGACGACATGGTTCAACTCATACCCACTGAAAAAGCCACCCCAATCATCAAAGCTCTTAAAGCGCGAGAGCTGTAGAATCCATGAACACTACGCCATCCACTGAGTCGCTGGAACTTGTGCCCTTGATTGTCGCGGAGGCACCTGTCGCACCCGCGCCGGGCGCGCATTGCGCCAATTGCCGCACACCACTGCTCGGTCCGTATTGCTATGCGTGTGGTCAGCCGATCAAGGGACTGATTCGCCACCTCGCGAGCATTTTTCATGATCTGCTCGATACGATTTTCAATATCGATTCGCGCATCCTGCATACGTTTTTCCCGCTGTATTTTCGTCCCGGCTTTCTCACTACCGAATATTTTGCGGGCCGGCGCGTGCGTTATGTGACACCGTTCCGGCTGTACTTTTTCCTGAGCGTCGCGGCGTTTTTCTGCATCCAGGCCACACTCAACGTGAGTGAACTCGGCAAGCAGATCAAGTTCGACAACAGCGATGGCTTGTCCGACGCAAAAACGCTGAGCGAACTCGAACAGCGCAAGATCACCGCATTGTCGGGATTGCAGACCGCGATCGAAAAGTCTCCGGGAGTCGCGCACAAGTCACTCGACAAGGCGCGCACCGCGGTGGAACGCAGCGCGCAAAAGCGTCTGGAATATCTGACCTCGGTGGAACAGGCGAAGGCGACGGGCGCGCCAATCCCACCCGATCCGGCGGATGAAGTCGGCCTCGAATTTGGCGGCGACAAATGGGATGCACAAAAAAATCCGATTCAGATCGGTTGGTTGCCGGATCGCGGCAATGCGTACTTGAACACGCTGGCGGCGCACATGCTGGAAAACCTCAAGCGCGCGAAACACGATCCGCACATCTTGTTGGCCAGTGTTTTTAACATGCTGCCGCAAACCTTGTTTGTGCTGATGCCGTTGTTCGCGGTGTTCCTGAAGGTTTTCTATATTTTCAAGCGCCGCTTGTACATGGAACACCTGATCGTGGCGTTGCACAGTCACAGTTTCATTTTGCTGTCGCTGCTGCTGGTGACGTTGTTGGCCTTGTTGCGTGTGTGGACCGTTACCGCGGTGCCATGGCTCGATGCGTTGCTGGCTTGGGTGAATGTCGCCATGCTGACTTGGCTGCCGCTGTATTTGTTGATCATGCAAAAACGCGTGTATCGCCAGGGCTGGATCATGACCGTGCTGAAATTCAGCATGATCGGCTTTTGTTATATTTTCCTGATCAGTTTCAGCATGGTTGGCGCGTTACTCGCAGGGCTGGCATTTGCGTGATTGAGCGAGAGATTCAAGCAGCGCATCGTTTTATTGATTCCACAGAGTGTACAGACGCGCTTTATTACGCTTTTGTTGCAAACTATTCGGGCATAAACGGATGAAATTTTCTGTACATATGTAAAAGTTGGACTTGTCATTCATTTTTCGATGTACTCTCAAACCATTGTTTTTGAACGTGAATTCGTCCTTCAAAAGCAACTGCTAGAACGCGCGCTCTAGCAATCTTTACAAAATGCGACTTTGATCACAATAAACTCTTGCGTATAGTGATTCGCAGCTAAGCGAACACGGTCTACTCGCCAGCCGGGGATTTCATGCCGCAGCAATGCGGCATCTCCAATCGACCAAACTTTTTTTTAGATTTACCGATGATCAAGCCGCTAGTTCGGCTCGGCAGTTCGTTGCTGGGCATTACGTTTGTGCTGCTCGCAATAACGGCAACCGCAGCCCCCTCGCCGATCGCGTTTCCGCAAATTCTGCAGGGTATCAGCCCGCAGAATCGTGCGACGCTGGTCGGCAATACCAGCCGTTACCTGACCTCCGGGCGCGACACGGGTACTTTGGCAGATGCCGAAAATCTCGACAATATGCTGCTGCAGTTGCAGCGCAGCCCGGAGCGCGAGCGTGCGCTGCAGGACATGATCGAGGCGATGCACAATCCGCAGTCGCCGAGCTTCCATCACTGGCTCAGTAATGACGATCTGTTCACCGACTACGGTCCGGCACAGCAGGATATCGACACCGTCGTGAGCTGGCTCGGATCGAATGGATTTACCGTGAATTCGGTAAATCCGAACGGCATGCTCATCGATTTTTCCGGCAATGCCGGGCAGGTAAAACGCGCATTCGCCACGACGCTGCATCGCTACAATCTCAACGGCAAGGTGTATTTGTCGAATGCCAGCGATCCCAGTATTCCAGCGGCGCTGGCGCCGGTGGTGGTCGGCATCGTGTCGCTGAATAACCTGTTTCCGCAACCGCAATTACATGAGCCGATCGCCGCGGCGAAAGGCAAGTTCGATCTCGATAGCGCCAACAGTCCGGCCAAGAGCACGCCGGTATGGAATCCTGAATTCACGATCGGCAGCGGCACGCGTTACCTGGTTGCCCCGTACGATTTCAATACGATTTACAACGTCGGCCCGGTCTGGAGCGCAGGAATTACCGGCGCCGGACAAACCATCGCCGTGATCGAAAATACCAATATTCTCAACACCGGCGATGTCACGACATTCCGCGACGCGTTCGGTATCGGCAGCGCGGCGGGTTATAGCGGCACGTTCACCCAAGTCCATCCCAGCGGCGCCACGGCGTGCCGCGATCCGGGCGTAACCGCAAATGAAAAAGAAGCCGCGCTGGATGCCGAGTGGGCCGGCGTAGCCGCGCCGAATGCGAACATCCAGATTGCGTCGTGCCAGGATACCGGAGTTACTTTCGGCGGCTTGATCGCCGCGAACAACCTGATCGCCAGCGCCAATCCGCCGAAGATCATGAGCCTCAGTTACGGCGTCTGCGAAAGCCAGAACGGCGCCACCGCCAACGCGGCATTTGTCAGCGCCTGGCAAACCGCGGCGGCGAAAGGCATCAGTGTTTTTGTCGCCGCCGGTGACGAAGGCGCCACCAGTTGCGATGCCGGCGCGAACTACGCGACGCAAGGGATTTCGGTCAGCGGTTTTGCCTCCACGCCCTATAACGTCGCGGTCGGCGGCACCGATTTCCGCGATACCGTGGATGGCAGCAATTCGACCTACTGGAACAGCAGCAACGGCGCGGGACGCAGCACGGCAAAATCCTACGTGCCGGAAATTCCGTGGAACAACTCCTGCGCCAGCAGCATTTTGTACACCTTCAAGGGTTATGCCGACGGCGTCAGCTACTGCAATACGGCGGTGGCGTGCAACAACAATTTCGTCAGCACCAGCGCAGCGAGCGGCGGCGCGAGCAACTATTCGTCGAAGCCGAGTTGGCAAGCCGGTGTGCTCGGTATCGTCAATGACAGCAAGCGCGATTTGCCGGATGTTTCTCTTTTCGCCGCCAACGGCTTGTACGGACACGCGATGCTGTATTGCATGTCGGATACCGCCAACGGTGGCGTGACTTGCGATTTCACCAATACCAGCGATGCGCTGCACAGCGTAGGCGGCGGCACTTCATTTTCAGCACCGGCGCTTGCCGGTATCCAGGCCTTGATCAACCAGGCTACCGGGCAGAGCTGGGGCAATATAAACACGCGTTATTACGCACTCGAAGCCAAACAATACGGCAGCACCGTGAGTCCGAATACCGCGAGCGTCAGCAGTTGCAACGCCAACACCGGCAATGGCATCGGCGGCAATTGCGTATTCCAGGACATCACCTCGGGCGACATTGCCGTGCCGTGCAAATACGGTTCGACTAATTGCTACAGCAACTACACCGGCGCCAATAACGACAACTGCAACGACGCCAGCAGCACGCCCGACAAGGCCAGCACCTGCGGCGTGATTTCAACCTCCAGCAGTAGTGCGCAACCCGCTTACGCCGCGACACCGGGCTGGGATTTCGCGACCGGACTAGGCAGCGTCAACGTGGCCAATCTGGTCGCCGCGATGCTGCCGCCGCCGGTGGCGAGCAAACTCAAATTCACCGTGCAGCCGGTCAATGGCGCAGCCGGATCGACCCTGGCAACGATCAAGGTCAGCGTGGAAAGCAGCAGCGGTGCCGTGGCGACCGACAACACTTCGGCGATCACCCTGGCACTCGCGAACAATCCGGGCGGCGCCAACCTGGGTGGCACGCTGACCGTGAATGCGGTCAATGGGGTAGCCACGTTCAGCAATATCAGCCTCAACAAACTCGCTACGGGTTACAGCTTGAGTGCCAGCGCGCCCAACCTCACCGCGGACACAAGTTCGGCCTTCAATATCGGCGCGGGAGCCGCGAGCAAACTGGTGTTTGTGCAGCAGCCAGGCAATGCCTTGGCGGGATCGGCGCTGAGCCCGGCGATCACGGTGCAGGTGCAGGATGCGAATGGCAATATCACGACATCCAGCGCCGCGATCTTGCTATCGATCGGAACAAATCCCGGCAGCGCGGCGTTGAGCGGCGGCACTGCAAACGCCAACGCCGGCGCTGCAACCTTCAACGCAGCTACGCTGGATAAAGTTGGCAGCGGTTATACCTTGATCGCCAGCAGCAACGGGATGACGAGCGCGACCAGCGCTGCTTTCAACATCACTCCGGGCGCGGCAGTAAAACTTGTGTATACCACCCAGCCGCCGAGCAGCTTGTCGGCGGATGCCACATTCAATGCCAGCGTGAGCGTGCAGGATGCGAATGGCAACGTGGTTACCAGCGATGCGTCTTCGGTATCGCTGGTGCTGTCGGGCAATCCGAGTAATGTAATGCTAGCCAGCAGCTCGATGATCACCGCCAATGTCGTCAAGGGTATTGCGACCTTCAACAATTTGTCGGTGAACAAGGCCGGTTCCAACTACGCGCTCGGCGCAACCGATGCGAGTCTGGCGAGCGCCACCAGCAATACGTTTGCGGTGATCCCGGGCAGCGCCGCGAAGCTGGTCTACACAACCGCGGCGCCAGCGAACCTGTCGTCGGGCGCAACGTTCGGCGTGACCGTGACCGTGCAGGATGTCAACGGCAATGCGGTGACAACGGATGCCTCACCAGTAACTCTTACGTTGTCTGGCGGCGCAGGTAATGCCACCTTCAGCGGTGCCACGACGATCAGCGCGATCAATGGCACGGCAACGTTCACTGGTTTGTCGGTCGACAAGATCGGCAGCAACTACACACTCACCGCAAGCGACGCGGGCCTGACCAATACCAGCAGCAACTTCAATGTGACCGCGGGCGCCGCGACCAAGCTGGTATTTGTGCAACAACCCGACAGCAGCACCGCGGGTTCAGCCTTGGCACAGGCAGTCACCGTGCAGGTGCTCGATGCGAGCGGCAATATCGTGACGTCGGATTCGTCGTCGATCACGCTGGCGCTCGCCAATAATCCCGGCGCTTCGGGCTTGAACGGCACGACTACGGTCAGCGCGATCAACGGCGTGGCGAGCTTCGCAAATGTCTCGCTCAACAAAGCTGCCGCGGGTTACAGCTTGATCGCAACCGATGGCAATCTGAGCGCCGCCAGCAGCACGACGTTCGATATTTCCCCCGCAGCAACTGCGCAATTGAT
>JANXUW010000047.1 GCA_025351985.1 Pseudolysobacter sp. | reverse complement strand
TGCGCGTCGGCGGCAATTTCGGTCGCGCAAATACCATGCCTTCGACTTCGGCATCGAGGCCGTAACGCGCGGTGCCGTTGGTCTTGGACGGAATATCGATGGCCTTCGCCGCGGTGCCGATCAGCTTGCGCTCGGCAGCTTTCTTGATCGGCATCGCCTTCAATTCATCGGCGCTATAGCTGCGCGTTATATTGCCCTTGCGCACGATGTCGGCGTAGCTGATCGACTTGCTCCCGGAACTCACGACACTGTTTTGCGCCTTGCAACTTTCCTTCGGCACGCCGAGCAATTTCGCTGCTTCCTCGATCAGCGCCGTTCGACCGGCCGCACCGGCCTGGCTCAACATCGCAAAACTCTGCCACACCGACCAGCTGCCGCCAGTGACCATGAGGCCCCATTTCGGATCGGTATCGACGGCGTTGATACGTACCGAATCCCAGTTCGCCTCAAGCTCGTCGGCGACGATACGCGCGAGCGCGGTGCCGACATGCTGGCCCATTTCGGCACGCATGATGTTGACCGTGATGATGCCGTCGTGATCGATGTGATACCAGATCGTCGGCTCGAAATTCCTGTCGGCAATCGCGGTGGCGGGATCGGCAAATACGACGCCGGGCCGCAGAAATGCGAGGGTGAATCCGGCACCTGCGGCACCGATCAGAAAGCTGCGACGCGACAGCTGCACCGCATCTTTCGCTGCATTTTTTTGCGGTTTGGCGAGGTCGATATCGAATAATTTAGTCATGAGATATCGCCCCTGCGGTTTGCGCGCCGGCGAGTTCGGTGGCGGCAAGTTTGATGGCTTTGCGGATGCGCGCGTAGGCCATGCAGCGGCACAGATTGCCGCTCATGATATTGTCGATATCGGCATCGGTCGGGTTCGGATAATCCTTGAGCATCGATGCCGCCTGCATGATCTGGCCGGACTGGCAATAACCGCATTGCGGCGTCTGTGTTTCGATCCACGCTTTCTGTAGCGGATGCTGCCCGGCCGGATCGAGGCCTTCGATCGTGACGATGGTCGAGTCAGCGATCGCGCTGAGCGGCGTGATGCACGAGCGCATCGCACGGCCGTCGATGTGCACGGTACACGCGCCGCACATGCCGATGCCGCAGCCGAATTTAGTGCCCTTGATACCGACGATATCGCGGATCACCCACAGCAGCGGCGTGTCGGCGGCTGCATCGACCGAGACGGTGTGGCCGTTAATCGTGAATTTGGTCATGGCTGAAAAATCTCTGGTAAAAATTGCATGCTTGATTTTCGTGCTCGATCAGCTGCCGTGCTTGCGGATTTTGGCGACGGTTTCTGGCAGGTCTTTCCATTCGGGTTGATCGCTGCGCGTGCGGCGCAGATAAGCAGCCAGCGTGGCGACTTCCGCATCATCGAAGGTATTGGCGAAGCCCGGCATGAACACCACCGACATGCCGTCTTTTTTGCTGATGCCTTCGAGAATGACGTGGATCAGGTTCGCCGGATCGGGTCCGCTGATCGCGCTGTTGAGCGCGAGTTCCGGGCGAACTGCAAGCGGTGTGGCGCCGCCGTTGTAGTGGCACGACGCGCACGCGGCAACATAGAGACGAGCGCCATCGGCACTGTCATCGCGAATATCGCGATGCGCCAGCGTCATGGCTTTTGCGAGCGATTGATCGGCGCCGGCAACCCGCGCTGCTGAGTTGT
The DNA here is from genome assembly GCA_025351985.1 of Pseudolysobacter sp. Classification (GTDB taxonomy): domain Bacteria; phylum Pseudomonadota; class Gammaproteobacteria; order Xanthomonadales; family Rhodanobacteraceae; genus Pseudolysobacter. The sequence goes on along the minus strand of JANXUW010000047.1, from coordinate 2,215 downwards.
TGATATCGGCAAAATACGTCGCGATGGCATGCACATCGTTATCGCCGAGTTTGGCCAGACTGTCGTGCACGACCTCAGACATCGAACCGGCGGCGGTTCCGTGCAACGCGGTTGCGCCGCTGCGCAGGTAAGCGAACAACTCGTCTGCAGTCCACGGCATTGGTGTTGTACTCGCTGCACTCAATGCCGGCGCGAACCAGCCATCGATCGCGGCGCCGGCATAAGCGGCACCGGATTTTTCCGCGCCGAAACTATTGCGCGGCGTATGGCACGAGGCGCAATGCGCCAAACCTTCGGCAAGGTACGCACCGCGATTCCATTCCTCGTTCTTGCTCGCGTCGGGTTGATAAACACCTTTGCTGAAAAACAGCAGCTTCCAGCCAGCTTGCAACGCGCGAACACTCAACGGAAACGGCAGCTGGTTCGGTGTCGCCGCGGACACGACTGCCGGACGCGTCATGAGAAACGCGTACAGCGCGTGGATATCCTCGTCGCGCACCTTGGTGAAATGATCGTACGGGAATGCCGGGAACATCTGCGAGCCATCACGCATCACACCTTCATGCATGGCTCGTGCGAAGGCGGCTTCGGACCAGCGGCCGATGCCGGTATCCGCATCAGGCGTGATGTTGGTCGAGAAGATCTTGCCGAATCCGCTGTCCAGCCCTACGCCGCCTGCATACGGTTTGCCGGTTGCGGCGGTATGGCAACTCAGGCAGTTTCCGGCGCCCGCAAGCACTTCGCCTTTTGCGATCAGATTGGCCGGAAATTGCGCGGCTGCGACAGGGTCGATCGGATCGATCGCCGGGCGCCACGCCAAGACAAAAATGCCGACCACGCCGACAACGACAAGTGCGAGCAGGCCTTTGAACAGACGTTTGACCAAGGCGGGTCTCCGATTGGGTTTTGAGCTGATCGCATCACTTAAACGCAGCTAATAATTGCCGATGCGACGGCCAACCGACTCTACTCCAATGCGAATCCTCTTGGCGAGTATCGTTGCGCAAAAAGGTGGACTCCCGGGATCAATCCCGGGAGCATTTTTCATGTATAGAGAATGCTCAACTTTCTTTCTGCAATATCTGCAGAAGAAAAGCCAGGCCGAGCAAAACCATCAGCGCAGCCAGCAACGGCAACAACTGCGCAGATGTGATTCCGCACAATGCCAGCGCCGCCAGCAGCGCCACGCCCAAACCACCCCCGGTCATCAGCATTCGGCGCAGACGCAATGGTTTCGGGCGACACTCTTTCATTCCCGAAATCACGACGATAACAAGCAGCACGGCAAATACGATCGCGCTGATGACAAGTGCGGTGCCGGTGAGCACACCGAGTGCCGCGAGCAATCCGGCAAATAACGCCGAGCCGATCAACTCGCACAACGTGCAGGCGGCGCTGGTTTTCCAGTTGCCCGACGATGTCGGACCGATCTCGGTCGCGTCTCCGCCGAGCGCATCGACCCGTCCGGCGATTTGATCGAGGTAACGACGGAAGACCGGATGCCAGCGACTCTCGTGCGGAATACTCAGGCCGATCCAGCGCAATACCGACAACAGCCGCTGCTCCGGTTCGAGCAACGCGGCTTTTGTGCTCACAGGAATATCGAGCTGGAAAGATCCGATCACGCGACGCCATTGCACGACATCGTGCGCTACGCTGTGTCGGCCCGGCGTGGTATTGGCCGGCAGCGTGCTGATCGCATTGGTGATCTGGCGCGAGACCACTTTGAAATGTTCGCCCTGGCGCACCGTGTTCGGAACATCGATGGTCATCAGTCCGGCGTGGTTCGAACCAACGCCAGCCGGAATCGGGATGTAGCTGATACCCGCCGCTTTGCAGCTGAGCGTGTGATCGTCTTGGCGCGCAAGTTCATGATGCGAATACAGCCGATTCGCGGTATTCAAGATGTCCTGCGCGCTCAACCCCGGCAGGTAAATACTCGCCTTTGTGCCCTCGGGCACATTGCCCCAGTCGATCATCAGTTCATCCGGCATCTGATTGGCCGGCAGCCCTGCGGCAGTCGGTTTGATATCGAAAGTGCAAGGCACGAGATGCGGTGATGCCACGCCGACGATATTCAGATTCCGCTGCGCAAGTTTGTCGGACATCGACGGACTGATGCCGGTGGCAATCTGTGGTTCCGGCGGATCGAGTTTGATCTCTGCCACGAGGCATTGGTGTTTGTTTTTTATCGCCTGCTGAATCGATTGCACGG
>JANXUW010000015.1 GCA_025351985.1 Pseudolysobacter sp. | reverse complement strand
CCGAAGTGCAATCCAAGGAACGCAAGCGCCGCCCATCGCCACCGTTCACCACATCCACCTTGCAGCAGGAAGCGGCGCGCAAACTCGGTTTTTCCACCAGCCGCACCATGCGCCTGGCACAAGGCTTGTACGAAGGCGTCGCTATCGGCAGCGAAGGCACGGTCGGTTTGATCACCTATATGCGCACCGATTCGGTCAGCATCGGCAACGATGCGATCGCCGAACTGCGCAAGGTCATCGCACGCGACTTCGGCGCCAAGGCGTTGCCGGAAAGCCCGAATTTGTATCGCAGCAAATCCAAGAATGCGCAGGAAGCGCACGAAGCAATTCGGCCAACGTCCGCGCTGCATACACCAGCCAGCGTCGCCGCATTTCTCCATGACGACCAGCGCAAGCTCTACGACCTGATCTGGAAACGCGCCGTCGCCAGCCAGATGCAGTACGCGACCTTGAACACCGTATCGATCGATCTGGATGCCGGCGACAATTCAGCGTTCCGCGCCAGCGGCACCACGGTGGTCGATCCAGGTTTTCTTGCCGTCTACGAAGAAGGCCGCGACCAGAAAAATGCCGAGGACGACGACGAGGCACGCAAGCTGCCGGCGATGAAGATCGGCGAGGCAGTACCGCTCGCCGACATCCTCGCCGACCAGCATTTCACCGAACCGCCGCCACGTTATTCGGAAGCCAGCCTGGTCAAGACCCTGGAGGAATACGGCATCGGCCGGCCTTCGACTTACGCCAGCATCATCCAGACCTTGCTCGCGCGTGAGTACGTCACACTCGATAGTCGCCGCTTCCGTCCTACGGATGTCGGCCGCGCGGTGGCGAAATTCCTGTCGGGCCATTTTGCCCAATATGTCGACTACGACTTCACCGCCAAGCTCGAAGACGAACTCGATGCGGTATCGCGCGGAGAAGAAGATTGGGTGCCGCTGATGCAGCGCTTCTGGACGCCATTCAAAGCGCTGGTGGTCGAGAAAAATGAAACGGTAGAACGCTCCGAAGCCAGCGGCAGTCGTGTGCTCGGCACCGATCCGAAATCAGGCAAACCGGTCTCCGTACGTCTCGGGCGTTTCGGGCCGTTCGCGCAAATCGGCACCAAGGAAGACGAGGACAAACCGAAGTTCGCGAGCCTGCGCACCGGCCAGAGCATGCACACCATCAGTCTCGAAGACGCGATGGAATTGTTCAAGATGCCGCGCCAGCTCGGCCAGTCGCCCGAAGGCGAAGACGTCAGCGTCGGCATCGGTCGTTTTGGTCCGTTCGTCAAACTCGGCGCCACTTACGCCTCGCTCGCAGTGACCGACGATCCGTACACGATCGAGCTGCCGCGTGCGCTGGAGATCGTGCGAGAAAAGGCCGAGGCCGCCGCGAATCGCCTGATATCGAGTTTTGCCGACGGCAAGATCCAGGTGCTCAACGGCCGTTACGGCCCGTACATTACCGACGGCGAAAAGAACGCGCGCATGCCGAAGGATCGCGAGCCCGCCAGCCTGACCGAAGCCGAGTGCGTCGAGCTGCTCGCAGCGGCGCCGATCAAGGCCAAGCGCGGTGGCAAGTTCGCCAAAAAGGGCAAGGCCGCGGACAAAGACAAGGCGGAAAAACCAGCGGTGGCAAAAAAAGCGGTGGTGAAAAAAGCTGCTGCGAAAAAGCCGGCCGCGAAGAAAACCGCAGCCGCAAAAAAGACGGCCGCCAAAAAAACCGCAGCGAAGAAAACGGTCGTGAAAAAAGTCGCGGCGAAAAAAGCGCCGACGCTAGACGCGCCGTTCGATTGAATAGCGTCGGGTTGCGCAACGTATGTCAGCGATCGATCAACTCGCACAAGCCGTCGCGGTACTACGCAACGGCGGCGTGATTGCGTATCCGACCGAGGCCGTATTCGGTCTCGGTTGCGATCCGTTTAATGCCGCCGCAGTGGCGCGTTTGTTCACATTGAAGCAGCGTCCGGTCGATCAGAGTGTGTTGTTGATCGCCGCGGATTTCGCGCAGATCGAAAACCTGATCGCGCCGATCCCGCCGGAAATACTTGGGCGCGTGCAAGCGAGCTGGCCCGGTCCGCATACGTGGGTGTTCCCGCGTTCGGCGCAGGTGCCGGCGTGGCTCGCGGGCAAACATGCCGGCATCGGCCTGCGCATTACCGCACATGCGCAGACGCAGGCTTTGTGCCGCGCGTTTGGCGGTGCGCTGGTGTCGACCAGTGCGAATCGGCACGGTCAGCCGCCGGCGATGAACGCGGCGCAGGTGCGTGACGCGTTCATCGCCGATGTCGATTTTGTGCTGGATGGCGCGCTGGGCGGGCAGGAACGACCGACGCCGATCCGAGATGCCTTGACCGGCGAGTTGCTGCGCGGTTGAGTACTGCGCAGACGCATGCCTTGCGTACGTTGCATCGAACCTGACAAAGTAATGTCGTTAACCAAAACATGGAGTGTCGAGGGATGTCGTGTCAGCCGTCGTAGATAATCGATCCCCACGCGACGCGGGCAAACGGTTGCCGTTGCTGCAAGCCGATCACGCGACGCAGGTTTTTGCGTGGCATGGCAACGAGCCAGTGAGCTGCGCGGATTTTCTCGCGCATGTGCGCCAGGTGGCGGCGTTGTTGCCGGATCTGCGTCACGCGGCCAACCTGTGCGAAGACCGTTACCATTTTATCGTCGCTTTCTGCGCCGTGGTTTTGCGTGGCCAGATCAATCTGCTGCCGCCATCGCGCGCGCCGCAGGCGGTGGCGCAGGTGATGCAGGCGCATGCGGATGGCTATGTCATCGGCGATTGCGCCGTGGCGTGTACGGCGGCGCAACGGCATTTTTTATTGCCTGAGCTACGTGCCGGCAATAACGAGAGCGCGCCGCATATTCCGCAATTGCGGAATGATCAAATCGTCGCGATCGGCTACACATCAGGTAGCACCGGCGCGCCAAAACCCAATCCGAAAACCTGGGGCAGCCTGAGCGCCAGTACCGCGCTGAACGCCGCGCTGCTGCAGGAGGTTTGTCGCGGCAATGACGGTACTCGCGCGAGCATCGTCGCGACCGTGCCGGCGCAGCACATGTATGGCCTCGAAATGTCGGTGCTGCTGCCCTTGCTCGGTGAGATGGCGGTGCACAGCGCGCGGCCGTTGTTTCCGGTCGACATCGTGCATGCGTTGCTGGAAGTACCGTCGCCGCGCCTGTTGGTGACCACGCCGGTGCACCTGCGCGCGTTGTTGCGTTCGGGCGAGGCATTGCCCGGATTGGCCGCGATCGTCTCGGCCACGGCGCCGATGCCGGCGGAACTCGCGAGCGAAGCAGAACAACGTTATGGCGCGCCCGTGATCGAAGTATTTGGTTCCACCGAAAGCTGCGTGATTGCACATCGCCGTGCCGCGCGCGACGAGCCGTGGCAACTGTATGCGGATGTCGAGTTGAAACAGCAACCGGATGGCACGCTGGTGAATGCGCCCTACTTCACCGCGCCAGTATTGCTGGCGGATATCGTCGAGCTATTGCCACACCGGCGTTTTGTGCTCAGCGGACGCAATAGCGATCTGCTCGAAATTGCCGGCAAGCGCGCATCGCTGGGTGATCTCACGCGCTGCCTGCTCGGTTTGCGCGGCGTGCTGGACGGCGTGGTATTCCAGCTCGAACCCGATCCGCAAACCGGACTCGCGCGCATTGCCGCCCTGGTCATTGCACCGGGGCGCAGCGAGCGCGAATTGCTCGACGAATTGCGCCACACCGCCGATCCGGTATTTTTGCCACGGCCGTTGCGCTGCGTCGAAAATCTGCCGCGCAACGAAGCCGGTAAATTGCCGCGCGAGGCGCTGCTCGCCGCGTTGGAAAACAGCACGCGCCGGATCTGAATCCGACGCGTGATCAATCATTCATCGGGCGCGACACGTCGCGCCAGCGGTGATTATTTCCAGTCGTAGATCTTGAAATACACCGGGCTGATCGGGCCGGGTGTATTGTCGAGCGGATTGCGATCCAGGCGACCGTTGCCGGTGCGATCGACGTAATAATGCGCCGGCCCGTCGGTCGGCATGATGCGCACCATGAAGATTTTGCCGTTGCGACGATATTCCTCGACCGTGTCGTTGCCTTCCTTGCGCACGGTCACGACCGGCAGCTCCGGCATGCCGCCGGCAACCGGGCCGTCGCCGATCTTGTCGGTGCTGGCTTGCACGCGCGCTGGCGCGCTAGCCGCATTCGGCACGTTCACCGCCGCTGGCTTGCCCGTCGCTGCGGTATTTGCTGTTTTACCCACAGTAGCGGATGCCGGGACGGGCGCCGTGCCTGGCGCATCCATATCCGGTGGCGGTTGGGCGGGTGCAAAGACCGGTTTTGGCGTGGTGGGATCGCCGGCGGAATCTTGTGCGATCGCGCCGGTGCTGAGCGAAAGTACGATGGCGAAAAACAGGATGCGGGTCATGGCAGTGCTCTCCCGATGGGTGAGTCCGAGCATAGCAAAAGGAGGGTGGCGCCGATGTAAAAGTTCGTCAGTGCGTTTGCTGCATTGCAATTGCCGCGCGGCTCCGACAAGCTCGTCATATCTCCTTTGCCGCCGCCGCCATGTCCCGTCCTACGCTTTATCTGATCGATGGATCGAGTTACCTCTATCGTGCTTTCCACGCGCTACCGCCGCTGACCAATCGTCACGGTGAACCGACCGGCGCGCTGTTCGGCGTGGTCAACATGTTGCGCGCCACACTCAAGGCGCGGCCAGCGTATGCGGCGTTCGTGCAGGACGCGAGCGGGCCGACGTTTCGCGACGAACTTTACGCCGACTACAAGGCCACGCGCGCGCCGATGCCGGACGATCTGCGCGCGCAAATCGAGCCGATGCTGGCGATCGTCGAGGCGCTGGGTTTTCCGATCCTGCGCGTGTCGGGTGTCGAGGCTGACGACGTGATCGGCACGCTCGCGCGTCAGGCCGCCGCGGCCGATATCGAGGTCATCATCTCGACCGGCGACAAGGATTTTGCGCAGCTCGTCAACAGCCACATCACGCTGGTCAACACCATGACCAATACGCGTATGGACGAAGCCGGCGTGCTCGAAAAATTCGGCGTGCGGCCGGACCAGATCGTCGATTATCTCGCGCTGATGGGCGACAGTGTCGACAACATTCCAGGTGTGCCGAAGTGCGGCCCGAAGACCGCAGTAAAGTGGCTCAGCGAATTCGGTACGCTCGATGGCGTGATCGAAAACGCGGCGAAAGTCGGCGGCAAGATTGGCGAAAGCCTGCGCGAAGCATTGCCGAAATTGCCGTTGTCGTATCAGCTCGCAACGATCAAGACTGATGTGCCGCTCGCGCAGAAAGCCACCGATCTGGTTTTGCGCGATGGCGACAATATGCAACTGCGTGAGTTGTACGCGCGCTACGAATTCAACGCCGCGCTGAAGGATTTGAATGCGGCCGAAAATGTCGTCGATGCGGTGCTGTCTACGCCGGCAAGTGTCGGTATCGATCCCGCCGCAGCGAGTACGAGCCTGGCCGAGCCCGTATCGCTGCTCGATCCCGAACTGAGCCGCAAGGGCAGCTACGATCTTGTGCTTGCGCAAGAGCGATTCGATGCGTGGCTGCAAAAACTCGATGCCGCCGAACTGATCTCGTTCGATACCGAAACCACCGGTGTCGACCCGATGCTCGCCGAGATCGTCGGCGTATCGTTTGCGGTCGAAACCGGAAGTGCCGCGTACGTGCCGCTGACGCACGATTATCCGGGCGCACCATTGCAGCTCGATCGCGATGCCGTGCTCGCGGCGCTGAAACCGCTGCTCGAAAATCCCGACAAGGCCAAACTCGGCCAGCACCTGAAATACGACATGAACCTGCTGTCGCGTTATGGCATCACGGTGCGCGGCGTGCGTTTCGATTCGATGCTCGAATCGTATGTTTGGAATTCCACCGCGAGTCGCCACGACATGGATTCGCTGGCGAAAAAATATCTCGGCTACAACACGATCCACTTCGAGGATGTGGCTGGCAAGGGCGCCAAGCAGATCCTGTTTTCGCAAGTGGATCTCGAACGCGCGGGCGAATACGCCGCCGAAGATGCTGACATCACTTTACGTCTGCACCAAACTCTGTGGCCGAAAATCCAGGCCGAGTCCGGCTTGGCCAGCGTGCTGAGCGAGATCGAAATGCCGCTGGTACCGGTGCTCGCGCGCATCGAGCAAAGTGGCGTGTTGATCGATGCCGACAAGCTGCGCAAACAAAGCAGCGAACTCGCCTCGCGCATGCTCGAGCAACAGCAACAAGCGTACACTTTGGCCGGGCGACATTTCAGCCTGGATTCGCCGAAACAACTGCAGGCGATCCTGTACGACGAACTGAAGTTGCCGACGACGCTGAAAACGCCGACCGGCCAGCCCTCGACCAACGAAGAAGCGCTCGAAGGCCTCGCCCATCTGCACGAATTGCCGCGGTTGATTCTGGATTACCGCAGCCTCGCCAAACTGCGTTCGACCTACACCATCAAGCTGCCCGAGCAGATCAATCCGCACACCGGGCGTGTGCACACGTCGTATCATCAGGCGGTGGCGGCGACCGGGCGTTTGTCGTCGAGCGATCCGAACCTGCAGAATATTCCGATCCGCACCGAGGAAGGTCGCCGCATACGCCAAGCGTTCATCGCACCTCCCGGCTGGTGCATCGTCGCAGCGGACTATTCGCAGATCGAGTTGCGCATCATGGCGCATCTGTCGCAGGACACCGGTTTGCTCGCGGCGTTTCACGGCAATCAGGATGTGCATCGTGCTACCGCGGCCGAAGTGTTCGGCGTGCCGCCGGAGCTGGTCGATAGCGACCAACGCCGCGCCGCCAAGGCGATCAATTTCGGCTTGATGTACGGCATGAGCGCGTTCGGACTGGCACGCCAGCTCGGCATCGATCGCGGCGAAGCGGCGCGCTACATCAAGCGTTATTTCGAGCGTTATCCGGGCGTGCAGGAGTTCATGGAATCGGTGCGCGCACAGGCGCATCGCGATGGCTTTGTCGAAACCGTGTTCGGCCGGCGCCTGTACTTGAACGAGATCAACTCGCGCAATCAAGGGTTGCGTGCCGGCGCCGAGCGCGCTGCAATCAACGCGCCGATGCAAGGCACCGCCGCCGACATCATCAAGCGCGCGATGATCGCCGTCGATGACTGGCTGGGTGATCGTTGCGCGCATGCACGCATGATCATGCAGGTGCACGATGAGCTCGTTTTCGAGGTGCAGGCCGAGCATGTGGATGAAGTTGTGGCGGGCGTGAGATCACGCATGGCCGCAGCGGCGGAACTCCGTGTGCCGTTGATCGTCGATATTGGCAGCGGCGACAACTGGGACGAGGCGCATTGATCGAAATATCAGCGCAACATATTGATTATAAAGTCGATAAACAAAGCCTGAATCGAACTTGCGGCACATTTGAACTTAGGCCACCGACCCCCATCTAATCTATCGGGTGTACGCAACGGCACCCCCGGATCATCCACCTCCCTGGATGATCCACAGGATGACGAATTCTTCCCCAGATTCGTCTCCGCCCGCCCCGAAGGTCCCCCCTGGCCTTCGGGGCATTTTTTTGCGCGCGGTTTTATTCCGCATCGATTTTCTTGCGCGCCGATCTGGCTCAGGCCAGATAGCCGCCATCCACCACAAAACTCGCGCCGGTCACAAAACTCGCCGCGGGCGAACACAGAAACAGCACCGCCGGAGAAATCTCATCGGGCTGCGCATACCGATTCAGCGGCGTGGTGCGCAGGAACGATTTGAGCAGGTCGGCATTCTGCGTCAGCGTGCTCGCGAACTTGGTATCGGTCAGGCCCGGTAGCACCGCGTTGACGCGAATCTTGTACGCGCCGAGCTCCTTGGCGAAACCTTCGGTCATCGACAGGATCGCCGCCTTGGTCATCGAATACACCGCCTGGCCCGGTGCTGTGCGGCGACCATTGACCGAAGCGATATTCACGATCGATCCGCCGCGCTCGCGCATGCGCCGCGCCGCGAGCAGCGTGGTGTACCAGTACCCGCGAATGTTCACCTGCACGGTCTTGTCGAACGCGCCGAGATCCATGTCCAGCATCGGGCCGAAATACGGATTGGCCGCGGCGTTGTTGATCAGAATATCGAGCGCGATATTTTTTGCGTCGAGCTCGGCGAACAAGGCATCGATCGCGGCGCTTTCGCCGATATGCGCGGCGATCGCCGTGGCCCGCCCGCCCGCGGCGCGAATGCCCGCAACCACTTGCTCGCAGGCGTCGATTTTGCGGCTCGAAACGATCACATGCGCGCCATGCGCGGCGAGCAGTTCGGCGGTGGCCTGGCCGATGCCGCGGCTGGCGCCAGTCACCAAGGCGGTCTTGCCGCTCAGATCAAATAATTTATCGGTCATGCGGGGCCTTCTTCGGCTGGCTGGAATGGGAGGCCAAGCATAACAAAGGCGGTTCGCTACAAACGCAATGGCGTATCCAGGTGCATCGCATGCTGCAATCGGGTATTCGTGCGAGAGTCCATGAAGTGCAGTGCGCGCGCCGAGGCCCGTCTACTCTGGCGTCGGAAAACGCGCGTCGGACTCGCTCGGTTTCAGCTCGCCGCGCAACAGTTTCATGAAGTAGTCTGCGGTCTGCTTGAAGATATTGGATGCAACGTCGCCGGTGAAGTAGGACCCTTTCCCCCCACCGTTAAAGGCATTGAGCTCGTCCTTGAGAATCACCGGCCCGTAGCCACGCAGCCGATCCATGCCCTTTGCGCAGAGGTCGAGGATGACATC
>JANXUW010000012.1 GCA_025351985.1 Pseudolysobacter sp. | reverse complement strand
CGACATCAACGTCAAGGGGCCGTACTTTCTGATTCAGGCTTTGCTGCCTGTCTTTGCATACCCCGCGTCGGTGGTGCTCAATACGTCAATCAATGCACACGTCGGTGCGACGAATTCGTCGGTGTATGCCGCGACCAAGGCGGCGTTTCTGAGCATGTCGAAGACGCTTTCGAGCGAACTGCTCGGACGCGGCATTCGCGTCAACGCCGTCAGTCCCGGCCCGGTTGAAACACCGCTGTACGACAAGCTCGGCATCCCCGATGCCTACCGCGAGCGGGTCAACAAGGACATCACCGCAAGCATTCCGTTCGGTCGCTTCGGCACGCCGGAGGAAGTAGCCAAGGCGGTGCTGTACCTGGCTTCCGACGAGTCGCGATGGACGGTCGGCTCCGAAATCATCGTTGACGGCGGCCGCACGCTCAACGGCTGATCCCAAGCCACCCTTACACCACACTTAAAAGAAAACTCTCCTATGAACACGCTTTCCACATCCGTGCAGACCCACGAATCTCGCAAAAGTGCGCTGATCCTCATCGAATATCAAAACGACTGGGTGGCCGCTACCGGCAGCATCAATCCGCAATTCCAGGATCGCAAGCAGTTCGACGACTCGGTCGTGAACTCCCTGAAAGTGCTCACCGAAGCCCGTCGTCGCAACATGGAGGTGATCCACGTCACCATGGTGCTGGAGCCAGGCTACAAGGCGCTAGGTCAAGGCAAGTACGGCCTGCGCACGATGATCCCCGCGTACCAATCGTTCCTCGGCAAGCAGACGGAGTTCTTCCCAGGCTTCGAGCCAGTTGCCGGCGAGCATGTGATCAGCGAGCGCACCGGCGGTAGCAGTGCTTTTGCCGCCACGACGCTGGACAGCTACCTGCGCAACAACAAGATCGACGACATCTACCTGATGGGCTTCGCGTTGCGCCAGTGCGTGGAATCAACGCTGCGCAATGCGCATGACTTGGGCTACCACACCAACGTCATCTATGACGCGTCGGCGGCCTTCACGCAGGAACAGCAAACCTCGTTCCTGACGGATATCTTGCCTTTCTATGGCAATGCGGTCACGACACAAGAATTCTTGAAGTCATAAAACCAATCTGTCTGCCACGCGACCGCCCCCATCCATGGGGGCCTTGGTTTTTATCGAGCATCTTCCAATGTCACAAACACAGTGGACTCTTATCAGTCAGCGGATATTCGTATGGACGTGCGCGATTCCGGCGACCAGAGGTCAGGCACAAGAAGCCTTTCGAAGCGCCAACTTCAGCCGCTGGCTCGAGAAGTAGCGGCATCGCTGCCCTGCGTGAGTCTCGGCCACCCGTTCGTGGAAAAGCTGGATGTGTACAAGGTCGGCGACAAACTTTTCATGATCGTCACCGATGATTGCGACGAGAGGATCGTCACACTATAGATCAGGCCCGCAAATAGTGTGGTTTCCAGTTCATTGCATGCGATCCTTCGCGCATGAAGAATGACGACGCAAGAAAACTCAGTTCTGCCGAGCAGCATGAGCGGCGACGGCAGGTGATTCGTGCTTACAAGCGTGGGCGGAACAAGACGCAGATTGCGATCGAGATTGGATTGAGTCACACCGCGGTGAGCCGGGTGATTTCGCGCTACGAGGCCGATGGCCTGGCGTCACTGGCGCCCCGCACACGAGGTCGACGCTATGGCGAGGATCGCGCGCTGACTGAGGCGCAGGAACAGACTATCCAACGCATCATCGGAGTTGCAAATTAAATTCACCCCCAGGAAGGTGCAGCCTAAAAGTTGCTTTTATGAAAAGCCAACCTGATTGATCCAAACCTGGAATATCGAAAACCGCAAACGGCAGGCGCGGATCGTGAATCGACTTTGCCGGTTGCGTTATGCAACCGGTGCGCCCCGCTTAACGCATGCCGATTCGTGCGTGTCCGTTTGCGCGATTACTGGCAGGAAAAAGTTGCGGTCACCTGGCCTTCGCCCGGCGTGCCGGAAGGCACCATCTTCATCTCGATCAGGGTCCCCGCCGCTATCGCGATGCTGGCGGTGGAATTGCAGGTAGTTGCGGCACCGGTGAGGCTGCAAGCTAGCGCTGAATCAGTAAGCGGAATGCTGGTGCCCGTTCGTATCGTATAGGTCCACGAGGTAGCTCCGCCGGGCGCGGTGTTGCCCTGGATGAAGAATTTTTCGCTCGTGCATGCTGTTGGCACAATCACAGCGAAGACCAGATTTTCCGTAATGTATACAGCGGCAGAATTTATCAAGGCATTGAAACCCGCCAGTGCACCGAAGTGCGTCACCGTATTCGCCGCGTTAGTGAAGTTGTATGACCCTGCAAAAACGGTGTGCTGCGATGTCGGTGTCGCGCCCGTCGCCCCGACGGCGCCGGTGGCACCCGCGGGCCCGGGCACCGTGCTCGCCGCGCCCGTGGC
>JANXUW010000756.1 GCA_025351985.1 Pseudolysobacter sp. | reverse complement strand
CCGAAGTGCTGCCGGATGTCGAAGAAACGGAAACCACGATCGCCAGTCTCGGCGAACAAACGCGTCGGATCGTGCGTGGCTTTCCAGATGCTGACCGTGTCGAGAAACGACAAAGCCGGCGCAACGTCGGACCAGATCACCAGCAGCAACATCGTCAGCAGTAGCAGTGTCAGCACGCGCACGATCCGACGCGTTTGTTCGCCGAGACTGGCGATCGTGGTTTCCGTTTCTTCGACATCCGGCAGCACTTCGGCGTTGGCGGCATCCGGCTCGGCATTCGCCTGTGCGTTGCGCTGATCTTCGGCGAGACGTTCTTCCATGCGCTTGAGGGCGAGACGACGTTCACCGAGCATCAGCCAGCGCACCGCCAAGCCGTGCAATACCGAAACCGCAAGCGCCGCACCGAACGATTGCAGCATGCGCTCGACGAGCGTGAACGCGGTGAAATAATAGCCCGCGATGGCGAGTACGCCGCAGCCGACGAAAAAGGCACTGAGCACGCCGCGCGTCAATTGACGCAGGCGGATTGGTTCGATTTGTATCGCGCCGCGTTGTGACCACACCGCGCCGGGGCGCAATGCCCGCCACGTAAGTGCGGCGATGCCGAAAGCGCCGAGGATGAAGATCGCGCGACCGAACGTGGCATCGATTTTATCGGTATTGACCAAATTCAAAACCGTGTGCGCGAACTGCGTGATCAGCACGATGCTGGCGAGTCCGGGCAGTAGCGCGCGCAAGGCATTGCGGCGTGCGCGTGGCCAGCGAAAGTGCAGGTGTGCCAGACCAGTTTCGCGGATCAACCAACCCAGAAACACCAGTGCGTATAGCGGCAGTGCGAGCGCAATCAGCGCGACACCCAGCGCGTTGTCCAGCGGTTCGCCGCCGCGCGCCGTTTGCAATACGCGGCCAACCAGCCACAACAACAGCGGCAACGGCAGCGCCGCGAGCACGGTCAGAACCAGCGCGTTCAACGTGCAGCGATAACGATCGGTGCGGATGCGTCGCATCGGCACGGCAATGCGATCGAGCAGCGCCGGTACACGCAGTCGCGCAAATATCGCGGCGCCGAGCAGGGCGATCAGCACGGCGACGAATCCGGCACCGGCGGCACTGAAGTCCTGCCAGATATCGCGCAATGATTGCAGGTGGTTGGTGCTGAATACTTGCTGCGCGGTTTGCAGGAACTGGTTGTCCCACGTCGCGTTGATCGGGGCGTGGCTCGGTGTCCACAACAGGCGCGAATTAAGTGTGGTGTTCAGCGCGGTGGTGCTGCTGACCAAGCCGCCGAGTTGCTGTTCGGTATCGCCAAGCGTGGTGACGAGTCGCGCTTGCGCGCCGATCAGGCGCGGCAGCAAATCGGCGCGCGTGCCGAGCAACTGCGATAGATCATCGCCCGCGGTGTCGGGGTTGTCGGGTGACGTTGCGATCGGCGGATTCGTGGCAACGACCGGTGCGCGCATCGATACGGGTTTCAGGCCGCGCAAGCCTTCCTGTTCTTCGCGCAGATCCACCAGCCGCAGCTTGGCCTGGGCGAGCTCGCTCTGCAGCTCGGCCAATTCGCGCCGCAACGCGGACAGTGGTTGCAGCTTGCGCCGTTCGGACAGGAGGATCAGGCCGACCGCTTCGCTCACGCCGCCGGCCTTGAGCCGATCCTCAGTGTTCTTTGCCGCGAGTTCGGTTTCGCTGCGCTGGCCGCTGTAACGCGCTTTCAGATCACGTACTTCGCCGAGGCGTTTCACCGCGCTGACGAGTTCTTCGCCGAGCGCGAGATTGGCGCTGGCAGCATGTTGCAACGGCGCCGGCCCGCTGGCGTATTGATCGCTGGTTTGCTGCAAGCGCGCGCGGATGTCCGCCACGGCCGAACTCGCACGATCCAGCACGATGGTTTCGAGCATGCTGACGCGCTGGCTGCGTTCATCGACCTCGCTGCGACGATCGCTGCGCTGATTCTGCAACGTGTGCATGCGCGTCTCGTAGGTGCGCTGCTCCATTTCCAGGGCGGCGAGATGGCTCTGCTTGTAACGCTGCGTTGCCTTCGCCGCGAACCGCGCGGCTTCGGCCAGGCTGGCTGGCGCGTTTGGCAGGCGCGGGGTTGTCGCGGCGTCCTGGTCGGCGTCGGCGTGGGCTTGTGCGAGTTCATCGCGCAGCGCGTCGGGGCGCTGGGTTTGCAGCTGCACTTCTTCGTCTAGCGCGCGAATGCCGTCCTGCGCCGCGGTCAACGCGCTGCGTTCCTGTTCGAGCAGATCGCTGAATTGCGCGATTGTGGCTTGTGCCGGTAATTTGGCGCGCCAGTCGGCGAATGAGGTCGTGGCATCACCGGAGACGTTCGTATCGCTATTGCGCGATGTGTTGAGCGATGGCGTGGGTGCGTCGCGCAAGGATTGCAGTTTTGTCTGCTCGGCATCGGCGCGCTGGTCGTCGCTCAGCGCATCGCGCAGGAGTTCTTCAACCTGTTTGCGTTGCGTCGCGCTGAGATCGTGCTTGCGTGGCAATGCCGTGATCGCCGCGTTGATCGCATCGGCCTGGGATGCCGGCAGTGCTGGCACGGTATTAGTGCCGGCCGATGGCGCGGCATGTGCCGCGAGGGCGAGTGCGGCGAGCAGCGGCAATAACAAGATTTTGCGATACAAATGCATGCGGTTTTGGCGATGCCTTCAAAGAGTGGATTGCGGATTATGCGCCGCCAAGCCTAGCTCGTGCTGAATCGCAGCACGTCATCCCGACGCGATGACTTGCGTCGGCAAGCCACAGAAGTTACTATGCGCCTCTTTTTTTGCAGCCCTACGCGGAGCACTGATATGAAAGCAGACATCCATCCCCAATCGCACGACGTGGTGTTTCAGGATGCCTCTGCCAACTTTGCGTTCCTGACGCGGTCGACGATGACCAGCAAGGACAAGATCAAGTGGGAAGATGGCAAGGAATATCCGCTGATCAAGGTGGAAATTTCGAGCAAGTCGCACCCGTTCTACACCGGCAAGCACAAGGTGATGGACGTGGGTGGCCGCGTCGACAAGTTCCGCCAGCGCTACGCGCAGAAGTAAGAGTTTCTGCTGCCGGCGAATTCACTACGGCGATTCTGTCCGCGAGTGAGTTCGCAGTTTGCGTAAAGCACTGATTGATCGAAAGCGCGATTGACGTTAACCGTCCGTCGCGTTTTCGCGTGTCTGCAATCCGCATTTTCTTGTCCGAAAACGCTGTCAAGTGCCTTCCGTTTAGCGCGTTCCGGGTGCGGTTTACGTTGCGTGTACATACCGCAATCAAACGCTTGTGCGATAGTTCGCTGCACTGCCGCATGGCCGGACGACGCGCATCAGCTTCGACTCCTTGTGCTGCATTCGATTATGCAAGCGACCGGCGCTGTTGCCCGGTCAACGATAGCCCGAAACCAAGCCTCAGGAGGCTGCTGTGTCTGACAAGAGCGTTGTACTGACCGATTCCGCGTCCAATAAAAGCACCACCTTGCCCGTTGTCACCGGCACCTTGGGCGATCCGGCGCTGGACATCGGCAAGTTGAACAAGGAGACCGGCTACTTCACTTACGATCCGGGTTTCATGTCGACCGCGGCGTGCAAAAGCGCGGTGACGTTCATCGACGGCGATCAGGGCATCCTGCTGTATCGCGGCTATCCGATCGAGCAGTTGGCGAAGCAGTCGAGTTTCCTCGAAGTGTCGTATCTGCTGATGAACGGCGAGCTGCCGACGCAGGCGGAATTCACCGCGTTCGATCACGAGGTGACGCATCACACGATGATGCGCGAGTCGCAGAAGAATTTTCTCAACGGTTTTCATTACGACGCCCATCCGATGGCGATGTTGTGCGCTTCGGTCGGTTCGCTCGCGGCGTTTTATCACGACGGCTTGGACATGAACGATCCGGCGCAGCGTCGTCTTTCGGCGATACGCCTGCTGGCCAAGATGCCGACGATCGCGGCGGCGTGTTATCGCTATTCGATCGGCTGGCCGATCCGTTATCCGCGCAACAATCTCGAATACGTCACGCGTTTCCTGACGATGATGTTCGAGGTGCCGAGCGAGCCGCTCAAGCTCAATCCGGTCGCGGCGAAGGCGCTCGATCTGTTGTTCATCCTGCACGCCGATCACGAACAGAATGCGAGCACCTCGACCGTGCGTTTGATCGGCTCCACCGGTGCCAATCCGTATGCGTGTGTCGCGGGCGGCATCGCTGCGTTGTGGGGCCCCGCGCATGGCGGAGCCAACGAGGCGGTGCTGAAAATGCTGGCCGAGATCGGCGACGTCAAGAATGTCGCCAAGGCGGTGGATCGCGCCAAGGACAAGAATTCGGGTTTCCGCCTGATGGGTTTCGGCCATCGCGTGTACAAGAATTTCGATCCGCGCGCGACCATCATCCGCGAAATGACGCACGAGGTTTTGAACGAACTCGGCGTTTCCGATCCGCTGCTGGATGTTGCTGTGGCGCTCGAACAGGTGGCGTTGAAAGACGAGTATTTCATCGAGCGCAAGCTGTATCCGAACGTCGATTTCTATTCCGGCATCATCTACAAGGCGCTCGGCATTCCGACCGAAATGTTCACCGTGATGTTCGCGATTGCGCGCACTGCCGGCTGGGTCGCGCACTTGCTGGAGCAGCACGAATCGGCCGATGCCAAGATCGGTCGGCCGCGCCAGATTTATACGGGTGCACCGACGCGGGAATACAAGCCGATCATTGCGCGATAACCGTTCGCGAAATCAAAAAAACCCCGACTCGTGCGGGGCTTTTTTTGTGCGAATTCGGGGTGCGACCAAGCAGAGTTTCTAGCCGCCGATTCAATCGGCTTTCTCGGCAAGCAGAAGTTCCAGTGCGCCGCGTGACGCGCGTTTCATCGGCTTCTCGTCGATGCGGCTCAGCGGCGCCTGGCGCAGCAAATCGAGCGGCAA
>JANXUW010000755.1 GCA_025351985.1 Pseudolysobacter sp. | reverse complement strand
GTTGCGTCTGGTCACGGCTTATCGATCACGCGGCCATCTGGCGGCGAATCTCGATCCGCTCGGTCTTGCCGCAAAACAGCCAGCACCCGATCTTGAACTAGCCTTCCACGGCCTGACCGATGCCGACCTCAACACCGAATTCAATACCGCGGCCCAGGCTGGCTCGCGCCGACTCAAGCTCAAGGATTTGCTCGCGCTGCTCAAGGCAACCTACGCCAGCACCATCGGCGCCGAATTCATGCATATCTCGGATGCCGAACAGCGGCGCTGGGTGCATGAAAAAATGGAAACCACCGGCGGCAAATTCCCGTTCAGCACCGCGCAGAAAAAACATATCCTCGCGCAATTGACCGCCGCCGACGGGCTTGAGCGCTACCTGCATACGCGTTACGTCGGCCAGAAGCGCTTTTCGCTGGAAGGCGGCGACAGCCTCATTCCGATGCTCGACGACATCATCCAGCGCGGCGGTGCGAACGGCGCCAAGGAAATGGTCATCGGCATGGCGCATCGCGGTCGCCTCAATGTGCTGGTCAACACGTTCGGCAAACCGCCGCACCAGTTGTTCGACGAGTTCGAAGGCAAGTTCGCGCACGATGATGATCCGGCGCACTCCGGTGACGTCAAATACCACATGGGTTTCAGCTCGGACATCCAAACTGCGGGCGGCGCCGTGCATCTGGCGATGGGTTTCAATCCGTCGCATCTCGAGATCATTAACCCGGTCGTCGCCGGCAGCGTGCGGGCGCGCCAGAACCGGCGCAAGGATAAAACCCACGACCAGGTCATCGCTATCCTGATCCACGGCGATGCCGCGTTTGCCGGCCAGGGCGTCGGCATGGAATTGCTGAACATGTCGCAGGCGCGCGGTTTCCGCATCGGCGGCACCGTGCATATCGTGGTCAACAACCAGATCGGATTCACCACCAGCCGCGTCGATGATGCGCGCTCCACGTTGTATTGCACCGATGTCGCGAAGATGGTCGATGCGCCGGTGTTGCACGTCAACGGCGACGATCCGGAGGCGGTGTTGTATTGCGCGCAACTCGCGTTCGAATTCCGCGCCAGGTTCAAGCGCGATGTCGTGCTCGATCTCGTGTGCTACCGCCGCCAGGGCCACAACGAAGCGGACGAACCGGCCGCGACGCAGCCGATCATGTATCAGGTGATTCGCGCCCGCCCAACCGCACGCGAGCTCTACGCCAAACAATTGATCGAGCAGAATCTGCTGACCGCCGCCGACGCGCAGGCGATCGTCGATGATTATCGCAGCAAGCTTGATGCCGGTCGTGCGGTTGCCGCGCTCGCGCCGGTCGCGCTGGACGGCTTGAACCTGGACTGGAGCAAATACCAGAACGGCACTTTGCAGCAGCCGGCCAATACCTCGGTCGATCGCAAAAAGATGGCCGAACTGCTGGATAAAATCCTCGTATTGCCGAAGGATCTCGCCTTGCAGGCGCGTGTCGCCAAGATCTACGAAGATCGCAACAAGATGGCCGCTGGCGAGCTGCGCATGGACTGGGGTTTTGCCGAAAATCTGGCTTATGCATCACTGATCGATCAGGGTTTCAATCTGCGTCTGGTCGGCCAGGATTCCGGTCGCGGCACGTTCTTCCATCGCCACGCCGTGCTGCACGATCAGCATTCCAACAACACCTATTTGCCGCTCAGCACGGTGCGCGAAGGCGCGAGTGTGTGGGTGGTCGATTCGCTGCTGTCGGAAGAAGCGGTGATGGGTTTCGAGTACGGTTATTCGACCGCCGATCCGAGCACACTGTCGATTTGGGAAGGCCAGTTCGGCGATTTCGCCAATGGCGCGCAGGTCGTGATCGATCAGTTTATTTCCTCGGGTGAAGCCAAGTGGGGACGCCTATGCGGCCTCGCCTTGTTCCTGCCGCACGGTTACGAAGGCCAGGGTCCGGAACATTCGTCGGCGCGTCTCGAACGATTCCTGCAGATGTGCGCGCTCAGCAATATGCAGGTGTGCATGCCGACCACGCCGGCGCAGATGTTCCACATGTTGCGCCGGCAGATGCTGCGCAGTTGCCGCAAGCCGCTGATCGTGATGACGCCGAAATCGATGTTGCGCAACAAGTCGTCGACCTCGTCGCTCGACGACCTGAGCAACGGCAGTTTCCAGCTCGTGATTGCTGACAGCAACGCCAAGCAGCCTGTCAAAAAAGTGCGTCGTGTGGTGTTCTGTTCGGGCAAGGTTTATTACGACCTGATAGAAGATGCGGAGAAGCGCGGCATCGACGATGTGGCGATCCTGCGCGTCGAGCAGCTGTATCCGTTCCCGCGTGCCGAAGTCAGCGCCGAACTCGCCAAATATCCAGCGGCGAAAGAAGTCGTCTGGTGCCAGGAAGAGCCGATGAACCAGGGCGCGTGGTTCCAGATTCGCCATCATCTGCAGGCCTGTATCGAGAACAAGCACAGCCTCAGTTACGCCGGTCGGCCACGCTCGCCGGCACCGGCGGCGGGTCATTTCAACGCACA
>JANXUW010000744.1 GCA_025351985.1 Pseudolysobacter sp. | reverse complement strand
CCTTCAACGCGACAGGCGCGCCGATCACGTCCTTGCCGTGCGCGAGCAAGCGCGATACGCCTTCGGCGGGCAAGCCGATGTCGGCATCGATAAACAACAGATGGGTGAATTCCGTTTTTTCGTAAAACGCCGAAATGATCGCATTGCGTGCGCGTGTGATGAGGCTTTCGTTGCCGATCGTCATCAATGAAAAAAGAATTCCCGCCTGCTGGTAACGCAGCAGCGACAACACGAAATCGCTATGCATCATGCCGCCGTAGGCAGGCGTACCGATCATGAGGTTGACGTCGGAATGGCTCATGGCCGTGGCCGATATTTTTCGCGATTGCCGATGATCTGCATCTGCACTTCGGCGAAACGCTGCAACTCGGCATCGCTGCGCTGCCGATAGCCGGCGAGCAAGTCGCAATTGCTGGCATACATCGGTTGACCCATCGTGGTCGCGGGCGAGCGCGGGTGCCACAGATGCAGCGCCGCACGTTCGTCCAGCTCGATGGTCGACAACCGCAATCGCTGCAGTTTGTAAGTCATCGCGTCGTCTTCGCCACCCCAGCCGAGAAAACGCTCGTCCCAGCCACCGAGCGCAACAAACGCCTCGCGACGCACGCAAAAAATGCCGCCGCACAAGACGATGAATTCGGCGATGTTTTCGCGACTGGTCGCAGCATCATCGCAGCGATCGGGCCGGTAAGCGAAATTTCCGTCGCGCACGATCGCGGTTTCTTCTGGCGTGAGATCGACGATGGTGCAGTATGGCTTGACCACTTGATAACCGCGCTGGCACAACTCCGCACTGACCGGCAGTTGCTCGTCGATGAGCACGTCGGCATCGGCAAAAATCAGTACGTTGCCGCGCGCAAAACGATAGCCGATATTAAAACCCCAGCCC
Source organism: Pseudolysobacter sp. (assembly GCA_025351985.1). Classification (GTDB taxonomy): domain Bacteria; phylum Pseudomonadota; class Gammaproteobacteria; order Xanthomonadales; family Rhodanobacteraceae; genus Pseudolysobacter. Next base: position 1,121 of record JANXUW010000744.1, on the reverse strand, counting down.
TTGTTGAACGGTCCGGGATTGTAGGCAAATACGTTGCGACACGCGGGATGTGGAAGCGCGGTGCCGAGCCGGGGCAGACTATCCTGCTCGACGACAATTACTTCGAGCTGCGGCAAACGAGCCAGCCACGCCAGCACGGCATGCAGGTTCGCGCGGCGATCCGGGCTGTCGCTTTCGCGATAGGTCAAAATGCAGCTTGCGTAATTCATACGTCACGGAAATGATAATGGCATGTGAGCCGATGCCGGATGTATGGCGCGGCTGTTCTCACCGCGAATGTACGATGATCCGTGCGCCCATGTCGATCACTTGCCTGACCATAACCCAGCCGACGCGACTTGCCATGTTGCGCCATGCGGTTGCCGATTTCAGTCGGCAGGAATATACGCAGCGCGAACTGCTGATCGTGCACGACGCCGGTGGCGAATTCGAAAGCGTGTTGCGCGATCTGATTGCTGATTTTCCGGGCCAGCGGATTCGCACGCATGCCGCACCGGCGGGAACGTCGCTCGGCGAATTGCGCAATCGTTCGGTCGAACTTGTCGACAGCGAATTCGTTTGCCAATGGGACGATGACGATCGTTATCATCCACTGCGTCTGAGCATGCAACTGCAGGCGCTGCACGCCGAAGACGCGGATTTTTGTTTTCTCGCCGATCAGTTGCACTGGTTCGCGGCGCGCGGAGAAATGTACTGGACCGATTGGAATATCGAACCGTACCCGTTGAATTTTGTGCAGGGAACCTTGTTCGGCCGTCGCGATTTTATGCCGCGTTATCCCGACCTGCTGCGTGGCGAAGATACCGGGCTGTGCCTGGATATCCTGCGCGCGAATCGGCGCATTGCAAGAGTGCGCGATGCGGCCTGGTTGTACATCTATGTTTTTCACGGCGCCAATGCGTGGTCGGCGGCGCATCATCAGGCGATTTCGGCGCACAAGGGTTTGCATGGCGCGCAATTGCTGGCGCGCCGGCGTGTACTCGAAACACGGTTGCGCGAATATGCTCCGCCGCTCGGGCGTATCGTGATGCCTTCTCGTACCGGCGATTTGATTTTCGATTGAGATCAACACGCCGTTTCGCTGCGGTTCGACGCATGCCATCGCGCAGAGCGAATACGCC
>JANXUW010000725.1 GCA_025351985.1 Pseudolysobacter sp. | reverse complement strand
AACGCTCCGGACAAGGCGCGATGTGCGCAGCATTGTAGTCCGATCACTTCCTCTGCCGATCACCACGCACCGCTGACGGTTCCCCTCGCGTTGCTTCCGGCGACGACTTGGCTTCGCGAGCTCCGTCCGACCGGAGCAGGTCTGTCCGATTATGTTGCCGTTGTCGAGACCCGTGCGACCGCACCTCCGCTGACCGTCCAGCACTGCTCCTTCCAGATTTGAGCTTCACCACGTCGTTCCTGGTGCCGCGTTTTTGCGCGGCCTGTTCGTATTCGTGGTTGGAGTTTTTATGTTTTCGTTTCCCTCTGTGTTGGCGCGTCGCTGGTGCGTTGCTTTCCTCCTTTCTTTCGGTTTCAACGTTGCGTTCGCCGAGCAACCTCAACTCCTCGGATTGAATGAGGCCGTGCGTCTCGCCGAGACGCAAGCGCCGCAACTGGCTGCGCAGCAGTCAGCCATTCGCGCTGCACAAGCCGAAGCGATCCGCGCGCAAGAATTGCCCGATCCGCAACTAATCGTCGGCATCGATAATCTGCCGGTCAACACCGCAGACCAATTCAGTTTGACACGCGACTCCATGACCATGCGCAAGGTCGGATTCGCGCAGGCGTTCCCGCGCAAGGAAAAGCGACGCTTGCGCGGTGAGCATGCCGAGGCCGTGGTCGAGACCGAATCGGCGCGCCTGACGGCGCAATCCTTGGATGTACGCCGGCAAACCGCGCAGGCGTGGATCGATCGCTATGTCGCCCAACGCGAACGCACGCTGATCGAGTCTTTGCGGCCCGAACTTAACCTGCAGGCACACACGATCGAAGCCGTCTTCAGCGGTGGCGGCGGCCACGCCGCTGATGTCCTTGCTGCTCAAAGTGCGCAGGCAGCACTCACGCGCTGGATCGGCGCAGAAGCGGCGGCACGGCCGTTGGATGAGCCGCCGGATTTCACCACGTTATCGCAGTCGCCCGCGCATCTGCTCGACCACGTCGGGCATCATGGCGCGTTGTTACCGTACGCCGCGATGGAGACATACGCCCAGACCGATATCGCGCTAGCACGCGCCGAAAAAACGCCGGACTGGAATCTCGAAGTCGCGTACGCGCAACGCGGGCCGTTGTACTCCAACATGCTGTCGGTCGACGTGCGCATCGACCTGCCGCTGTTCGCCTCGCAGCGCCAGGATCCGGGCATTGCCGCCAAGCAAGCCGAGCTCGAAAAGATCCAGGCCGAGCGCGCGGATGCCGAACGCATGCACCGCGAAGACACAGGAAAAACACTGGCCGCGTGGCAAGCCGCCGACAAACGCGTGCGCCGCTACGAGAGCGAATTACTGACCTTGACCGATCAGCGCGTCCAGGTTGCACTCGCCGCGTATGGCGGTGGTCAAGGCGACATCCAACCTGTGTTGTCCGCACGCACCGCCGAGATTGAATCGCGGATCGCCTACGTCGACCAACTGCGCGAACGCGCGCGCGCCTGGGCCGAGTTGCGTTTCCTGCTGCCGGAAGGAGATGCGCCATGAACCGTACTCTTTTGTCCGTGGTGATCGCGCTGTTCGTTGGCCTCGGTATCGGCTACGTCGTACATCGCCCTGCAGACTCGATGGCGACCATGGCAACGTCCGCGTCCGCCGATCCGGCCGTGTTGTACTGGTACGACCCGATGCGCCCGGATCAGCATTTCGACAAACCCGGCAAGTCGCCGTTCATGGACATGCAACTCGTGCCAAAAAAGGCCGAGGGCGGCGGTATCTCCTCCGATACAGGCGGCGTCAGTGTGAATGCACGCATGGCACAAAATCTCGGCATCCGCACCGCACTCGTTGAACGCGGCACGACCGCAGCGAGCATCACCGTTGCCGGCACCGTTGCGTATGACGACAGCGCCAACGAAGTTGTGCAGGCGCGCACACGCGGTTACCTCGAACATGTGTTCGTGCGCAAACCACTGACAGCAGTGCATCGCGGCCAAGCGCTTGCCGATTTGGTCGCACCCGACTGGGCGTCGGCGGCGGCGGAATATCGCGCGCTCCGAGGTCTTTCCGGCGCCAACATCGATTCGTTACGCACGGCAGCGCGACAGCGATTGATTACCTTGGGTCTGCCCGAGGGCGCGATCCGACACATCGATAAAACCGGCGAAGTCTCAACGCATGTAACGCTGGTCGCACCCCGCGACGGCGTGATCGCCGAGCTCGATGCACGCGAAGGTCAAGCTGTCGAACCCGGCATGCCGCTGTTCCGCATCAATGGTCTTGCCACGGTGTGGATCAATGCCGATGTGCCCGAGGCGCAGAGTGCCGGCTTGCGCGAAGGTGCGCCGGTATCGATCACGGTCTCGGCGTGGCCGGGACGCCATTTCGACGGAGCGGTCAGCGCGATCCTGCCGCAGGTCGAGGCGATGACACGAACCTTGCGTGTGCGTGTTGAACTCGCCAATCCCGACGGGGCACTCGTCCCCGGTATGTTCGCGCAGGTGTCGCTTGAAAACCCAGCGAGCGAGGCGCAGCTATCCGTGCCTAGCGAAGCCGTGATTCGCACCGGCGAACGAACCGTCTTAATCGTCGCCGAATCTGAGGGACATTTCCGGCCGGTCGACGTGAAAACAGGTGCGGAAGCCAATGGCAAGACGGTCATCCTCGACGGTCTTGAGGACGGCTCGCGCGTCGTCGTCTCGGGCCAGTTCCTGATCGACTCGGAAGCGAACTTGCGCGGCAGCTTGTCGCGCATGAGTGCGCCGGCGTCGGAGAAAAACCCATGATCGCGAGACTGATTGGCTGGTCGATCGCGAACCGCTTTCTGGTGTTGCTCGCCACCGTCATGGTCGCAGCCTGGGGCGTCTGGGCAGTAATACGCACACCGCTGGATGCTTTGCCGGATCTATCCGATGTACAGGTGATCGTGCACACCACGTATCCCGGACAGGCACCGCAGATCGTGCAGGATCAAGTGACGTATCCGTTGACCACGACCATGCTGTCGGTGCCCGGCGCGAAGACAGTGCGCGGTTATTCGTTCTTCGGTGATTCCTACGTCTACGTGCTGTTCGATGACGGCACCGATCTCTACTGGGCACGCTCGCGTGTGCTCGAATACTTGAGCCAGGTGCAATCACGATTGCCGCCGGGAGCCACCGCATCGCTCGGGCCCGATGCGACCGGCGTCGGCTGGATCTACGAATACGCGCTGGTCGATCGCACCGGTCAACATGATCTCGGTCAACTGCGCGCACTGCAAGACTGGTTTCTCAAGTACGAGCTGAAGACCGTACCCGACGTGGCCGAAGTTGCGAGCCTCGGCGGCATGGTGCGCGAATACCAGATCGTGCTCGATCCCGAACATCTGAAGGCCTACGGCATCACGCCATTCCAGGTCATCGAGGCGGTGCGCCGCGGCAATGCCGAAACCGGCGGCTCGGTCATCGAAATGGCCGAGGCGGACTATATGGTGCGCGCCGATGGTTACCTGAAAACCCTGGATGACTTCCGCCGCATTCCGCTCAAGCTCGGCGCCGATGGCGTGCCGGTCACGCTACAGGATGTCGCACATGTGCAGATCGGCCCAGCGTTGCGGCTGGGCGTTGCCGAGCTAGACGGCCAAGGCGAAGTCGCCGGCGGCATTATCGTCATGCGCACCGGCAAGAACGCATTGGCCACCATCGATGCAGTGAAGGCAAAACTGGCCGCGTTGAAGGTGAGCCTGCCGGCGGGTGTCGAGGTCGTGCCGACCTACGATCGCTCCGAGCTGATCGAGCGTGCGGTCGATAACTTGAGCGGCAAGCTTATCGAAGAGTTCATCGTCGTCGCGCTGGTCTGCCTCGCATTCCTGTTTCATCTTCGCTCGGCGCTGGTCGCGATCGTATCGTTGCCGCTCGGCGTGTTCATGGCGTTTAACGTGATGCACTACCAAGGCGTGAATGCGAACCTGATGTCGCTCGGCGGTATCGCGATCGCGATTGGCGCGATGGTCGATGCGGCGGTGGTGATGATCGAGAACGCGCACAAGCATCTGGAAAGCTGGCGTCACGAAAATCCGCAGCGAACGATCGAGCGCGGCGAGCATTGGCGTGTGATTACCGAGGCCGCCGTAGAGGTCGGCCCCGCGCTGTTCTTCTGCCTGCTGATCATCACGCTGTCGTTCGCACCGGTGTTCACGCTGCAGGCGCAGGAAGGAAGATTATTTGGACCGCTCGCCTTTACCAAGAGCTACGCAATGGCGGCGGCGGCCGGATTGAGCGTGACGCTAGTGCCGATCCTGATGGGCTATTTGATCCGCGGGCGATTGCCTGAAGAGCATGCCAATCCGTTGAACCGATGGTTGATCGCAGCCTACCGGCCGCTGTTGGACGGCGTGTTGCGCCGCCCGTGGCTGACATTGGCCATCGCTGCGATCCTGCTCGTACTGACGTTCATTCCGGTCACGCGTATGGGCGGCGAATTCCTGCCGCAGTTCGACGAAGGCGACGTGCTTTACATGCCCACAGCGTTGCCGGGTCTTTCCGCCGACAAGGCCGCGCAACTCCTGCAGCAAACGGATCGGCTGCTCAAGACCGTGCCCGAAGTCGCGCGCGTGTTCGGCAAGGCCGGACGCGCCGACACGGCGACCGATCCGGCGCCGATGGAAATGTTCGAGACCACGCTGCAGTTCAAGCCGCTCGATCAATGGCGATCCGGCATGACGATGCCGAAGCTGATCGAGGAAATGGATCAACTGGTGCAAGTGCCGGGTTTGACCAATGTCTGGATTCCGCCGATCCGCAATCGTCTGGACATGCTCGCGACCGGTATCAAGAGCCCCGTCGGCATCAAGGTCGCGGGGCCAGACTTGATGCAGATCGATCGCGTCACGCAGCAGATCGGGGGCATCGTGAAAAATGTACCCGGCGTGAGTTCCGCGCTGGCCGAACGCCTCACCGGGGGTCGCTACATCGACATCCATATTGACCGTGCCGCTGCGGCGCGTTTCGGGCTGAACATTGCCGACGTGCAGGAAGTCATTGCCTCGGCCATTGGCGGCGAGGTGATCGGCGAAACAGTCGAAGGACTGCAGCGTTTTCCGATCAGCGTGCGCTATCCGCGCGAGGTGCGCGACTCGGTCGAGAAGCTGAAACAACTGCCGATTCTCACCGCGAAAGGTGCGCAGTTGCCGCTGTCTGCCGTGACCGACATACGCATTGTCGATGGGCCGCCGATGCTCAAGAGCGAAAACGCACG
>JANXUW010000684.1 GCA_025351985.1 Pseudolysobacter sp. | reverse complement strand
ATTTCTAATTGGTTAAAGATTCGCCAAGCTGAGCCGCAGCGTTATGCGACGCGCCATTTGGAGGCTCGCGCAGCTTTCATCCACAGACTTATCCACAGGTGTTGTGGATAAGGGAAAAACTTCATACGCAGCCGCCGCTTGGCGCATCTTTGTGATGAAATTATTACAACAGTCACGCAACTCCGCTTTTTTGTCTTCAACTATTCAGCAGACAGTTTTATGGACACGCTCCCAAGTCAAAAATCGAGGTTGGCATGCCCAGCGTTCTGCGCGTAGCGGTGCCGGTACCGCTACCGCAATTGTTCGATTATTTACTGCCCGTGGGCGTGGATGTCACGGCGTTGATGCCAGGTTGCCGCGTGCTGGTGCCATTCGGTCGCACGCGTCGCGTTGGCGTACTGCTGGAGATTGCGCACGAGTCAAACGTGCCGAGTCATCGACTCAAACCCGCGCTGAGGCTGCTCGATGCACAGCCGCTACTCGATGCGAAGCTGCTGCGCAGTCTGATGTGGGCCGCGCGTTATTATCAGTATGCGCTGGGCGCCGTGCTCGAGTGCGCGCTGCCGGTCGGATTGCGTCAAGCCAAACCGTTGCCGGCAGATGGCGAACGCGCGCTGGCACTCACCGAAATGGGTTCGAGCGCCTCGCCCGCGGGCAAGCCCACGGCGCGCACCCATCAGCTACTGCAAATGCTGGCGCACGGTCCGCGCACCTATCTCGATCTGGACGAGGCTCTGCCTGGCTGGCGTGCGACAGCGACCAGTTTGCGCAAACGAGGCCTGATTGTCGGCACGACTTTGACTGCACGCGCGCGGCCACATCTGCCACTGATCGGGCCGCCGCTGAATGCGGAACAGCAACACGCGGTGGACGAAATCGGCACAGCGCACGGGCGTTTTGCGCCATTCGTGCTTGAAGGCGTGACCGGCAGCGGCAAAACCGAGGTGTATCTCGCGCTGATAGAACAGGCACTCGCGCGCGGTCAACAGACGCTTGTTCTGGTGCCCGAAATCGGCCTGACGCCGCAGATATTGCGACGATTCCGCGAGCGCCTGCCATGTCCCGTGCATGCCTTGCACTCGGGGCTGAGCGATGGCGAACGCACGCGCACGTGGCTGGCCGCGGCGCGCGGCGATGCGCAGGTGATTCTCGGCACGCGCTCGGCGATCTTCACCCCGTTGCCGCGCGCCGGCCTGATCGTGGTGGATGAGGAGCACGATGCGTCCTACAAACAGCAGGAAGGATTCCGCTACCACGCCCGCGATCTCGCGATGGTACGCGCGCGCAGCTTGAATGTGCCGGTGGTGCTCGGCTCGGCAACGCCTTCGCTGGAGACATTGGCGAACGTTGAATCCGGTCGTTATCGCAGCTTGCTGTTGCGCGCGCGCGCGGGCGCGGCGCGCATGCCGACACCACGCATCGTCGACCTGCGCGGCCAGCGTTTGCAGCACGGCTTGAGCAGCGAATTGATCCACGCGATCCGCGATTGCCTCGGTCGTGGCGAACAGGCGCTGGTATTCAAGAACCGACGCGGCTACGCGCCCGTGCTGCTTTGTCACGGCTGCGGCTGGACCGCCACCTGCACCCGCTGCAATAAACCGCTCACCCTGCATCGGCGCGAAAATCGCCTGCGTTGCCATCACTGCGGCGCGGACAAACCGGTGCCGATCGATTGTCCTGGATGCCACACCAGCCAATTGCAAACGCAAGGCCAGGGCACGGAGAAACTGGAGGAGATGCTGATCGAGATCTTCCCGCACGTACCCGTGGTGCGCATCGATCGCGAAACCACGCGACGCAAAGACGCCCTGGAACAACTCTTTGCGCAACTTGCGCCGGATCGACCCGGCATCCTGGTCGGCACGCAAATGCTGGCGAAGGGACACGACTTGCCCAATCTCACGCTGGTAGCGATCGTTGGCGTCGACGAAGGTTTATTCAGCCACGATTTCCGCGCCGGCGAACGCATGGGCCAACTCGTGGTGCAGGTGGCCGGACGTGCCGGACGCGCACGCAAACCGGGCACGGTCTGGTTGCAAACGCATCATCCCGAGCATCCACTGCTGCTGACTCTGTTGCGAAAAGGTTATCGCGAACTTGCTGCACAGATTCTCGATGAGCGGCGTGGCGCGGGCTTTCCGCCGCATACCCATCTCGCGCTGTTGCGTGCGGACGCGAGCGGTGTCGCTCCGTTGCAGGAATTTCTCGATCGCGCCACTACGCTGGCTGCCACCGCCGACGAAAATCTGCAGGCGCTCGGGCCGATGCCCGCGCCGATGCCACGACGCGCCGGTCGCGAGCGTGCGCAACTGTTGTTACTCGCGGATCAGCGCTCAACCTTGCAGGCGTTTCTGCCGCAGTGGTTGCAACAATTGCGTGCGCTGCCAGAAGCAAAACGCGTGCGCTGGTCGCTGGATGTGGATCCGGTGGACTTGTACTAAAGATTCTAATTACTGCTGACGCAGTAAGGATCTTGCTGGCGGCTCAGCGCTGATCAAAACGTTCACCGCACAAGGCGAGACAATCACCTTGTGCGGTGAAATGTATTGCGAACAACTAGCTTACTTGCCGGTGCATTCCTTGCCATGCTCGGCGTGCGCACCCGATGCCTTGGCATCCGCTTCGGTCATGTATTCGCCCTTCTTGGTCTTGCCGTAATACCTGTCATCCGAACAGTGATAGACCTTTGAGCTAGTATTTACCCAGACTTTACCCGGTCCACCGCCAGCAACGGCTGTTGCAGGCAAAGTGTTTTTGCTGACCGGTTTTGTTGCTGCTGCCGGTGCAGCGGCGGCCGCAGGTGCGATCGATGCTGGCGGCGGAGTGGCAACCGGCGCAGGCATCGCTGCAGGTTTTGCGGCAGGTGCCGGCGCCGCAGCGGCGGGTGCCGGGGTGGCGGCAGCGGGCGCTTCGGCTGCACCGTACCAGTCTTTTACGCCGCCGTGGCGTGAGCATGCGCCGCGTTTCGACGCGCCCGAATAATAGCTTCCGTCCTTGCATAAACCTGTCGAGCCTGCCGGCGCGGTCGACGGTGCCTGTGCGTAGCTAGCGGCTGCGGCGAATAATCCGGCAGCGAATGTCATCGACACAATAAAAGCTTTCATCCGTTTCTCCGTAGTGAGAGGAATGCGCTCGCGCAGTCGCGCAAGCGACCGGCTGAATGCGTTCGCAGCATGCCAGAAGAATCGTGAACAGGATATATGCGAAAACAACGAATTTCGTAATGAAAACTGTTTAAGCGAAATGCGAGATTTGCAAATGCAAACGGCTCCCTCAGGAGCCGCTGCAAACTTCTTTTTTCTGATCTCAGGCCGCGAACAGCGAACGCATTTTTTTCATCGCGTTGGCTTCGACCTGACGCACACGCTCGGCCGAAACACCGTATTCGTCGGCCAGTTCCTGCAGCGTCGCTTTGTCGTCGTTCAACCAGCGGCGCTGGATGATGTCGCGCGAACGCGTGTCGAGGCGAGCCAAACCTTGATGCAAAGCATCGTGATCGCTTTCTTCCTGATTCTCGATCTCCAGCGTATC
>JANXUW010000664.1 GCA_025351985.1 Pseudolysobacter sp. | reverse complement strand
GATGAGTGCGGCGGCGCCCGAGCTGATACGCGTGCTCAAGCCGGCAGTCGCGATGCGCTCGCGCAATACCGTTTCGAGGCTGCCATCGGCGATTACCGCGAGCTCCGGCTCGAAACGCCGGCACAATTCGGCGAGCTCGTTGACCTGCGTATTGGCGGTCAGCACGCTCGCGCGGAAACGTTGTGGGTGGCGCGCGATCACATCGAGCGCGGCGCTGCCAATTGAACCGGTAGCGCCCATTACCGCGATACGTCGCGACGGTATCTCGTCGGCCACGCTCACGATCACAGGCCGAGCAGGGTTTTGCCGATCACGAATACCGGCATCGCGGCAAAAATCGCATCGAGACGGTCGAATACGCCACCGTGGCCCGGGAACATCGCGCCGGAATCCTTGACGTTGGCGTGGCGCTTGATGAGGCTTTCGAACAAGTCGCCGATAATCGAGAAACTCACGCTCAGCAGACCGAGGATCAGCAGCGGCAGCAGCATCCAGCCATGCACGCCGAGCAGCCAGCCACCGACCAGCACGGTCAGGCCGGCGCCAACCAGGCCGCCGAGCGCGCCTTCGCGGGTTTTGCCGGGGCTGATGTTCGGCGCGAGTTTGGTCTTGCCAAAACGTACGCCGGTGAAATACGCAAATGTATCGGCCGCCCAAACCAGCATGATCGCGAGCAATGCCCAGAAATGGCCGTAGGGCTGGCTCTGGTGTAATTCCAGCAGCGCTGTCCACGCAGGCAAAACCATCAGCAAACCGACCAGCAGTTTGATGCGCGTATTTTCCGGCGTATGCGCCGCGCCGTAGGAAAAATGGCGCAACCAGAAAATCGCGACCAGCCACCACAACGCGCCGGTGATGATCAGCGCCCAGTAAAATGTCGAGCCGCGATAAATCCACAACAGGCCCATCGCGGCCAAGTACAACGCGAGCAATACGCCGCGCACACGTCGATCGCGCAAGCCGGACAATCGGCTCCATTCCCACAGTGCCAGCAGGCACAAAACTGCCGTCACGATCGCCCAGCCGAAGGTCGGAATCAGCAGCACGAGCGATATCGCGATCGGCGCCAGAATCAGCGCGGTGATGACGCGTTTCTTGAGTGCGGGATTGCTCATGATGCGCGCGCGACCTGGGCGCTGGTTTTGCCGTAGCGACGTTCGCGCTGGGCGAAATCGAGCAACGCGCCATCGAGGCACGCGGCATCCACATCGGGCCACAAGGTATCGATGAAATACAGCTCGCAATACGCCAGTTGCCACAGCAGGAAATTGCTGATGCGACGCTCGCCGCCAGTGCGAATAAACAGGTCGGGCGCGGGCAGGTCGCTCAGGCACAAATAAGGCACCAGTGTTTCCGGCGTAATCGATTCGGCCTGGATTTCTCCGCGAATTGCAGCGAACGCAATCGCCTGCGTTGCCTGCGCGATATCCCAGCGCCCGCCGTAGTTGACGGCCACCGACACGGTCAACGACGAATTCGTCGCAGTTCGCGTGGTTGCCGCCTGCATGCGCTGACGCAGCGCATCGGGAAATGCGTGCAAGGCGCCGACAAACTGCAGACGCACGCCGTTCTTGTGCAGGTCGTCGACTTCACGTTCGAGCGCGCGCAGAAACAGATCCATCAGTGCACTGACTTCTATTTGCGGGCGTTGCCAGTTTTCGCTCGAGAACGCAAACAAGGTCAGCGCTTCGATGCCGCGCCGACGGCAGAACTCGACCGCTGCGCGCACCGCCTTGACGCCGGCGCGGTGGCCGAACGTGCGCGGACGATGGCGTTGCTGCGCCCATCGCCCGTTGCCGTCCATGACGATGGCGATATGGCGCGGCAGCGAGCCGACGACGTCGTTCGTAGTCATCGTGATGAAATTCCCGAGGTCCGCAATATCGGCCTCAGAGCGCCATCAACTCGTCTTCCTTGGCCTTGACTACCACGTCGACGTTCTTGACGAACTGGTCGGTCAGTTTTTGCACATCGTCTTCGGCGCGACGTTCTTCGTCTTCGGTGATTTTCTTGTCCTTGAGCAATTCCTTGACCTGATGCAAGGCATCGCGGCGCACGTTGCGGATCGCCACTTTGGCGTTCTCGCCCTCGTGCGAAACGTGCTTGGACAATTCGCGGCGACGTTCTTCGGTCAACGCGGGAAGATTCAGGCGAATCACCGTGCCGGCGGTGGTCGGATTCAGGCCGAGATCGGAGCCGATGATCGCCTTTTCCACGGCCTGGATCATGTTGCGTTCCCATGGCGTGATCGTCAGCGAACGCGCATCGGCCACGGCGACGTTAGCGACCTGACTCAGTGGCACGTCGGAGCCGTAATAGTTGACCTTGAGATGTTCGACCAGTGCGGTGCTGGCGCGACCGGTGCGCACGCGCGTGAGGTCGTGGCGCAACGATTCCACACTTTTGGTCATGCGGGTCTGGGCATCAGTCTTGATTTCATTCAGCATGGAAAAAGCTCCGCTTGCAGCTTGGCTGGAAAGATCGCGAAGTATAACAGCGGCGCACGGCTTTCGAC
>JANXUW010000629.1 GCA_025351985.1 Pseudolysobacter sp. | reverse complement strand
GCACCGACGCGGGAATACAAGCCGATCATTACGCGCTGATCGTTCGCGAAATCAAAAAAGCCCCGGCTCGTGCGGGGCTTTTTTTTGGACATTCGACGCGTGCCGAATCGGTTTTTACGGCAATCGGTTCAGTCGGTTTTCGCGGCGAGCAGAAGTTCCAGCGCGCCGCGCGAAGCGCGTTTCTTCGGCTTTTCGTCGATGCGGCTCAGCGGCGCTTGGCGCAGCAGGTCGAGCGGCAACAAGGTCAGGTCGATGGCGATATCATCCGCCGAAAAAAGATAGGCCGAGAACTCGCCGGAGTCTTCGCGCGTGAGCCGCAGAAAACGTGATTCCTCGTCGTATGGAATGTGATTTTCATCGAGCAGATTTTGCAACGCACGCGGATCGTCGCTGAACAAATGCAGGCAAACCGCCGAATGTTCGTCGGCGCTGCCATCGAGTACCGCACCGACCAGGCGCGGTTCGAACGGTGCGAAAAACCGCATCGCTTCGAGCGCGACCTCGCGGCGTTGTTGCAAAAGCTGCGGCTGCGTATCCGCTTGGAACAGGCGTTGATGCTCGCGCAGTGCGGCGTCGATTTCACTGTTCTTCGGTAGATAGGTCTCGGCAAAAATTCCCAGATGCGCGGCTGCTTTGCGCTTGGCCAGATGAAAATCGCGGATGCCTTCCTCGCTCATCAAGCGCGCGGCTTCGACGGCGACACGCCGACGTTGCTGTTGCGTGCGCAGCGCGCCGTGATCTTCTTCGTGCTCGCGAGCGTGGCGGCGCATCAGAACACGTCGTAGGCGGCTTTCTCGTCCTGCTTCGAGGTTTCAGTCGGCGTATTTTCATTCGCCGCCAGGTGCGCAATATCCTCGGATTTGAACACCTCGAGGATGGCGTGCGTATCGTTGCCCAAAGCGAGTGTGCCGGTATCCGGATCGATGCGCGCACTGGCGATGCCGGTCGGCATTTCGAAGGGTTGTTCCTTGACGCCTTGCAAACTCGTACGCATGAAATCGATCCAGATCGGCAGCGCGGCCTGTGCGCCGAATTCGCCGACGCCGTTGACGCGACCGAGCGAAGTGAAGTCGTCGAAACCGACCCAGGTCGCAGCGACGAGATCGGTGTTGTAGCCGTTGAACCAGGCGTCGCGATGATCGTTGGTGCTGCCGGTCTTGCCGGCCAGATCGTTACGCTTGAGCACCATCGCACCGGCGCCGGTGCCGCGACGAACCACATCGTGCATGAGCGAGCCGATCAGGTAGGCGACGCGCGCATCGAGTACGCGTGGTGCGAGATTCGGTGCGGCCGTGCTGCTGCTCGGCGCCGCGGTAGTGGTCGTCGTTGCGGGTTCGATCACGCCCAACGCATTGGCCGCGGCGGCGGCAGGATCGGCCTTGACCACACGACCATTATCTTGCGCACGTTCGGCGCAACGGCGGCATGCGAGCGCCGGATGCGCGTGGAAAACTTCCTTGCCGTCGCGGTCGTAAATGCTGTCGACGAAATACGGATCGATCAGAAAACCGCCGTTGGCGAAAACCGCATAACCGCGCGCCATGGTCAGCGGCGAAACCGACGCGGTGCCAAGCGCCATCGACAGGCTTTCGGGAATCTGCTCGGGCGTAAAACCGAATCGCGTGATGTAGTCGCGCGCGTAATGCACGCCGATCGCGTCGAGCAGGCGGATTGAGACCAGGTTTTTCGATAGCACCATTGCTTCGCGCAAGCGCATCGGGCCTTCGAATTTGTCGTCGTCGTTCTTCGGCGTCCACAGGCCGTTCGGCTTGGATGGATCTTCGAATACCAGCGGCGCATCGTTGATGATCGAGGCAGGCGTAAAGCCGTGATCGAACGCCGCGGCATACAAAAACGGCTTGAAACTCGACCCCGGATTGCGATTGCTCTGCGTTACGCGATTGAACTTGCTGCGGCCGAAACTGAAACCGCCGACCATCGCTTTGATCGCGCCGTTTTCAGGATTCAACGCCAGCAACGCCGCCTGCGCGAGCGGCAGCTGGGCGAGTTTCCACTTGCCATCGGCATTGCGGGTGAGGCGGATCACGTCGCCGGGCTTGAGCAAGGCATCGACCTTTTTCGGTGCCGCGCCGCGATGGCTGTCGTCCTGATAGGGGCGTGCCCAATCGATGGCTTCCAGATCGATTGGCACGCTTTGGCTGTCGACCAGATAAACCGTGGCGGATTTTTCCGCGCTTTCGGTCACTACGCCGGGCACCAGTCCGGCGATCGGGTGATACAGCGCGAGCAACTTGTCGAGTTCGGCCGGCTGCATGCCGGTATGGGTGTCGAGGTGCGCTTCGGCCCCACGAAAACCGTGGCGCAAATCGTAGCTGATCAGGCCATCGCGCAAGGCGCGGTTGGCGCCGTCCTGCATGTGCGAATCGAGCGTGGTGCGGATAACGTAGCCTTCGGTCAGCGCATCGTTGCCAAAACGCTTGATCGCTTCCTGGCGCACCATTTCGGCGACGTACGGCGCCTCGGCTTCGATCGGCGGTTCATGCGCGTACGATTGATCGACCTCGGTGCTGGCCTGCTTGAACTGGTCGGCGCTGACGAAGCCGTTGTCGAGCATGCGCTGCAACACATAATTGCGCCGCTCCAGCACGCGCTCGCGACGATTCAGCGGATTGCCGCTGGATGGAAATTTCGGGATTGAGGCGAGCACGGCGCATTCGGCCAGGCTCAGTTGATCGAGCGTCTTGCCGTAATAGAACTCGGCGGCAGCACCGACACCGTAAGCACGATTGCCGAGAAAAATCTTGTTCAGATACAACTCGAGAATTTCGTCTTTGCTGAGTTCGTGCTCCATGCGCACGGCGAAGAAGATCTCCGAGATCTTGCGCGTGAGACTCACTTCCGAGCTGAAAAAGAAATTACGCGCCACCTGTTGCGTGATTGTGCTGCCACCGGCGACCTTGAACTTGCCGGTGCTGAGCATGAGCCAGCCGGCACGCGCGATGCCTTGCCAGTCGTAACCGGGGTGCTCGTAGAAGCGCGCATCTTCGACCGCGATGAACGCTTCCTTGACCTGTTTGGGCACGTTGGCAATCTTGACCGGAATGCGCCGCGTCTCGCCAAACGTCGCAATCAGCTTGTCATCGGCCGAGTACACCCTGAGCGGCACCTGCAGGCGAACATCGCGCAGCGCTTCCACGGAAGGCAGGCCTGGCGCGATCAGCCAGTAGGCCACGGTGACGCCGATAACGGCCAGCAGAATACCGCTGACGGCAAGAATCAGCGCATATCGAATCAGTCTTAGGAACAAGCGCATGGAGAGTGGGACTGCTCATGGGCGATCAACTGCTGATCGCTGGGGCGGAAAGTATAAAGCCTGCGCCATGAGCTTGCTGAACGGGCTGTACGGTTTGCCGGATTAATGGCTCCAAAACCAGATGTTAAGTCATTGTGGATTCGATGTATTTGCCCAGGCGTTTAAAAAACGTTGCATTCAGTCACACATCCGATTTAATGTAATGGTGTACGTTTCGCTCCTAAGAGCGCGTAAGCAAGGGGAATTCCGTGGGGCTGCTGAGCACTAGAACACCACCGCTGGTCGGCATTGACATCAGCTCGACCGCTGTGAAATTGCTCCAATTGAGCGAGTCGGGTGGACGCTATCGCGTGGATTGTTACGCGGTGGAGCCCCTGCCGCCGAATGCTGTGGTCGAAAAGAACATCGTCGAGGTCGAGGCGGTCGGCGAAGCGCTGCGACGCGCGGTGAATCGCTCCGGCGCCAAGACCAAGTTTGCCGCCGCCGCGGTTGCCGGCTCCGCGGTTATCACCAAGATCATTCCCATGCCGGCAGATTTGTCCGACGACGATCTGGAAGGGCAGATCCAAATCGAGGCGAATCAGTACATTCCATATCCGCTGGAAGAAGTCAGCCTGGATTTTGAAGTTTTGGGGCCGCTCAAGGACAGCCCGGAGATGGTCAACGTGTTGCTCGCCGCATCGCGTACCGAAAATGTCGATCTGCGTGTTGCCGCGCTGGATCTCGGTGGATTGACCGCCAAGATCATCGATGTCGAAGCCTACGCGATGGAGAACGCTTACAAGCTGATCGCCGCGCAGCACAATATGCCGGCTGATGCGCTGGTGGCGGTTGTGGATGTCGGCGCGACCATGACTACGCTCATCGTGCTCAAGGGCGGGCGCACCATTTATTCGCGCGAGCAAGTGTTCGGCGGCAAACAACTCACCGACGAAGTGATGCGCCGTTATGCGCTGTCCTACGAGGATGCCAGCCAAGCCAAGCGCCACGGCGGATTACCTGAATCGTATGAAATCGAAGTGCTGGAACCGTTCAAAGAAGCAATGGTGCAGCAGATCAGCCGTTTGCTGCAGTTCTTCTTCGCTGGTAGCGAATACAGCAAGGTTGATCAAATCGTGCTTGCCGGAGGCTGCGCCTCGATCAGCGGCGTCACCGATTTGATCGAAAACCAATTGAACGTGCATGCGCTGGTTGCCAATCCGCTGGCCAATATGTCGCTGTCGCCGCGCGTGCAGGCACAGGTGCTGGCGATGGACGCACCCGCGCTGATGATTGCCTGTGGTCTCGCGCTCAGGAGCTTCGACTGATGGCTAAAATCAATCTATTACCGTGGCGCGCGGCGCGACGGAAACAGCGCGAGCGCGAGTTTTACATGATGCTCGGCGCGTCGCTTGTGGCGGGAGCATTGGTCTTTCTGGGCGCGATGCTGTTCATGGATTCGCGCATCGATAACCAGCAAGCGCGCAATCACTACCTCGAAGGCGAAAACAAGCTGCTTGATGCCAAGATTGTCAAAATCGACAAGCTCGACAAGGAAAAGACGCGGCTGCTGGCACGCAAGCAGATCATTGAACAGCTGCAGGCCAATCGCTCGCAGATGGTGCATCTGTTTGACGAACTGGTAAAAACGATACCGGATGGTGCGCGACTGAGCGGCCTCAAGCAGAGTGGCGACACTCTCACCTTGGAAGGGCATGCGCAGTCGAATGCCAGCGTTGCCAATTACATGAGAAGCCTCGACGCCTCGCAATGGTTATCGCACGCTGATCTTAAAAAGAGCGAGGCCAAAGGCGATGACAAGAAGAATCGCTTTCTGTTCGGCCTGGATGTGAAGTTGCGCAAAGTTGGAACAGAGCAGACGGAGCAAGACGCCAGTGGGACAGTGCCGGTCAAGCCAGCAACCCTAGCTGCTCCGCCGCCAACAACGCCAGCGACCCCACCAGCAACGACCCCACCCCCGACAACACCTGTCACACCTGTCGCGGGAGGTAAGTCATGAGCTTTTTTTCTGATCTAAGTAGTCTGGATCGAAACAATATCGGCGCTTGGCCGGTAGCGATCAAGACATTCTTTGCGGTGTTGTTGTTCATACTGATATTAGTATTGGGATGGTATTTCAAGATCAGTGTCCAACAAGAGGATCTCGATCGTTATGTGGTCCAAGAGGATGGGCTGCGCAAGGATTTCGTCAAGAAACAAAGCCGCGTGGTCAATCTTGAGGCGCTGGAGCAGCAGCTGAAAGACATCGAGGCTATTTTGCGCCAGATGTTGCGCCAGCTGCCCGGTAAAACCGAAATGCCGAAGTTGCTGGAGGACATCTCGCAGACCGCGCTGGCATCCGGCATCGAAACGGAATTGTTTGAGCCTGGCGCAGAGACGCCGAAAGAGTTTTACGCAGAGAAGCCGATCAAGCTGCGCATGATCGGTACCTACCATCAGTTCGGCAATTTCATCAGCGGTGTCGCTACTCTGCCGCGAGTGGTGATTTTGACCATGCACGATGTGGCCCTGAAGCCAAGCACCACGCCAACGCGTGGCAAGGCTGGAGGTTCCGGCGATCTGGTGCTGGAGGGTACAGTCAAAACCTACCGTTATGTCGAAGAAGACGAAGCTGCAGATGCTGCTGCGAAGCCGGGAGTGAAATGAACATGCGCGCACAGCAAAGCATGAAATTTATTCTCGGCAGCGCATCTTTAGCCCTGATTCTTAGCTTGTCGGCGTGCACTTCCGGCACCGCTGATCTGGAACAATGGACAGCACAGGAAAAAGCCAAGCGCGGCGCGCCGCTCGATCCTTTGCCAGTCATCAAGACGTTCGAGAACTTTGAATACAAGGATCAGGATTTGCGTGATCCGTTCAGTCCAAGCATCGAAGAACAACAGCAGGCCCAAGCGGTGACGCAGGCCGGGTTGCATCCGGATGATCATGCGCACGAGGCGCTGGAAGGGTTTCCGCTGGATGCGTTGAAAATGATGGGGACGCTGGGTTCAGGGGCGCAGATGGAAGGTTTGATCAAGGATCCTGACGGTGTGATTCACAGAGTACACGCGCG
>JANXUW010000614.1 GCA_025351985.1 Pseudolysobacter sp. | reverse complement strand
CTTGGCGACCTTGCCGACGATCTCGTGGCCCGGCACCATCGGGAAAATTCCCCTGCCCCATTCCTCGCGCGCCTGATGCACGTCCGAATGGCACACGCCGCAAAAAAGAATATCGATCAGCACCTCGTGCGCAGCAGGTTCGCGGCGTTCGATCTGATGCGGCGTCAACGGCGCCTTGGGCGTGATGGCGGCATATGCGGGGGTTTTGTACATGCGATTCTCCAAGCGTTAGTAAGTGTGGCGATGCAAATATCGATGCGCGATTGTAAACGGCAAAATGTTGCGGACATGTATTGAACAGTTCGAAACGCGACGCTGCCAGGCAACATCGATAAAGCAAACGCGCTACTTTGAGCGTGACTTGCGGGAGACCACGATGCAGAATCGATATTGAAAAACGTACCGTTCGATCCGACGCATCAACCGCACTTCCGCACGAATCGAGGTCACTGAAGCACGATGACAACGCCGCGATCCACGACAAAAAACGAGACAGAAGAATCCGGCCTGAAGCTGGCCGTGCTGATCGATGCCGACAATGCCCAGGCCGCAGTGATCGAAGGCCTGCTGGCGGAAATCGCGCGTTTCGGCGAAGCCACGGTCAAGCGCATTTACGGTGATTTCACCGCGCCGACCAGCGCTTCGTGGAAAAAAGTATTGCAGCGTTACGCGATCAAACCGGTGCAGCAGTTTGCGTATTCAACCGGCAAGAATGCGACCGACAGCACGCTGATCATCGACGCGATGGATTTGCTCTACACGCGAAAATTCGATGGTTTCTGCCTCGTCACGAGCGATAGCGATTTCACCGGTTTGGCAATGCGCGTGCGTGAGGAAGGGCTGACGGTGCTCGGTTTCGGTGAACAGAAAACGCCCGAGGCGTTTCGCAACGCATGCCACAAATTCATCTTCACCGAAGTATTGCGTCCGACGCCACGCGATGAAGTCGAACCGCCTGTCGAAAAACCTGCACGCGCGCGCAAGATCACCAATACCACGCCGTCGCCACAACCAACGAAACTGGCCACGCCGAGTTTCCCGAAAAAATTCGTCCTGGCCGCGCTCGAACAATCACACGACGATGCGGGCTGGGCGAACATCGCGATGTTCGGCAGTTACCTGACCAAGCTGCAGCCGGATTTCGATTCGCGCCTGTACGGTTTCAAGAAACTGTCCGATCTGGTCAAGGCCAAGACCGATCTTTTCGTCACCGAAGAAAGGCCGATGGCCGGATCGAATCAAAAAGTCTTGTATCTGCGCGCGAGATAATTTCGCACTCGCACATCAAGCGCAAGACAGTTTCTTTTCTCGATGTTATCCGCTGTTGTTGAACCTGCAGGAATCGCCATGTCCCCCGCCACCTCGCCAAAAAATATCGCCGCTGCGCTGACCGAACTCTGGTCGCCGCGCGTCATCGCCGAGATCGATGACAACTACGTCAAAGTTGCCAAATTGCACGGCAATTTCGGCTGGCATGCACACGCCGACGAAGACGAATTATTCATGGTGCTGCAAGGCCATCTGCGCATTGAGATGGAAGCGGAATCGGTCGAACTCGATGCCGGCGAAATCTTCGTCGTGGCAAAAGGCGTGCGCCACAATTCCGTCGCGAGCGAGGAATGTCTGGTCATGCTGATCGAACGCAAATCGACCTTGCACACCGGCGATAGCGTGACCGAAAAAACCCGTACTCTGGCGGAGCAGTTGCGCCCGCTCTGAGTGTCAAATCCAGGTTCGGCTGCAGTGAAAACTTCTGTAAACCCGCGGTACTTCCGCAGTTTCGCAAAACTACGATGCGATAAATCAGGCGGAGTCCATTCGGCTCCGTTTTTTATTTTTTGTCGTAGGGTGGGCTAAGCACAGCGTGCCCACATTAATCGGAGTTTATAGGCTGGGCAAAGGCCGCAGCCTGTGCCGATCAAGTTGACCCAGCGCTTGGGCACGGCCTGCGCCTTTGCCCACCCTACTTTTGCAACAGCGCAGAATGCTCTGTGACTTTTTCCGCGTTGCCGCGAATCATGGCAGCGATACAAACGAATCAAGTCACACCGATGAAACTGCAAGGCTCAACATTGAAGATGGATACGGCCACGCTGCAACACCGATTTCAGACGCTGCTCGAACAGCATCGCAAGATCGTGTTCAAGGTCGCCAACACGTATTGTCGACATACCGAAGATCGCCGCGACGTCGCGCAGGAAATCTGCGCGCAACTGTGGAAAGCCTTTCCGGACTACGACGCACAGCGCTCTTTCTCGACCTGGATGTATCGCATCGCGCTGAACGTTGCGATCTCGTTCGTGCGCAGCAGCCGTCAACGCGAACGGCATTCTGCCGAGTTCGACGAAAGCATCGATATCGCCATCGACGACAGCACACGCGCGCATGAAACTGACGAAAACGTGCGCGCGCTGCAAGCCTTTATCGAGCAGCAGGATCCGCTGCATCGCGCGCTGTTGCTGCTGTACCTCGAAGAACGCAGCTATCGCGATATCGCCGAGATTCTCGGCATCAGCGAAAGCAATGTCGCGACCAAGATCAATCGATTGAAACAGCGCATCCGCGAACACATCGCGTGAATCATTCCCACCATACCGGAGCAGATTTTATGCAACTCGACGACATGAAGGCCGCGTGGCTCACGCTGGACCGCCGCCTCGAAACCCAGGCCGCAATGAACCTGCAAATGTACAAGGAAAACAAACTCGACAAGGCACGCAGCGGTTTGCGCGCGCTGGTCTGGGGACAGG
Source organism: Pseudolysobacter sp. (assembly GCA_025351985.1). Classification (GTDB taxonomy): domain Bacteria; phylum Pseudomonadota; class Gammaproteobacteria; order Xanthomonadales; family Rhodanobacteraceae; genus Pseudolysobacter. Next base: position 2,057 of record JANXUW010000614.1, on the reverse strand, counting down.
CATTGCAGATGATTGTCGGCGCACTGATCGCGTTATGGGCGGCGGGGTTCTGGAGCCAGCATCGCGATGTGCCGCACCTGCTGATCGCGGGACTGATCGTGCATGTCTACGGCATTTCGATGATTCTGTTCGGCGCTGCGATGCAGGTGCTGATCGGTCGTATCGACTACGCCGCGCCGGTAATTGCCATCCAGCGCCAGCTCGCCCGGTTGCGCAAGGTCTATGTGCGCGGCGGCCTGCTGATCGGCCTGCCGTGGTGGCTCATCTGGATGCCGTTCCTGGAAATTTTCTTCATGTCGAAATTCGACGCCGACCTGTATGCCAACGCGTCCGAATTCATCGGCATCAGTATTGTCATCGGCATCGTTGGACTGGTACTGACGTATGTCGTTTATCGCTGGATCGCGAAACGTCCGTTGTGGGCGAAAAGAGTCGAGGACGGATCTGCCGGACGCAGCCTAAACCAGACGCAGAATTATCTCGATCAGATTACGCAGTTCGAGCAGGAATGATTTGCGGCAAACCAATCTCGCGGCAATCACTCAGCCGGGCAGCAGGAGCGACATCACGCTCCTGCTGCGAGGACGGATCAACTTTGGCGACGTTTGTTTACCGCAGTGAGCGCCACACCGCCGCCGACGGCCAGCAACAGCGCCATGAGACTCATGCCCCATGTGTTGATCGAAGGCAACTGGCTGACCGTGCTGCAAGTGGCAGTCAGAGTGACGGTGCCCGACCCGGAATCAAAATAAAAGCCAACGCCTGCCGCACCGACGGGCGGAACCGGATTACTGACCGTGTAGCTCAGGGTTCCAGGAACGCTGGTCGGGCCTGCATAAGTCACGACACCGGCGCCATCGCCGACGATGCGGAAGCTTCCCGTACCTGGACCACTGACACTGATCGTGTACGTATCATTGACCTGCGGCAGACCGACTATTCCATCGGTCTTGCCGGCCGTAGCGGTGAAGGTAGACGACAGGCTACTGAATCCCGGACAGGTGTTCCGCGGCAGGCTGCCATTGGGTGCCGGCGAGGCCGCGTTATTCCATCCCGTCGTAGGCTGCGAGGCAGCAAGCGCACCACCGGCGACCAGCACCGAAGTAAAAAAAGTCGAGAGCAGGTAACGTTTCATCATTTGATTTCCCCTGATTGTTGAATGAATCTTCAAACATCGGAGTATCGCATTCTGGCTGTTTGCGGTCAATTGCAGTCGTCGGCAACCGTTGGTGCACCGAATGCAACTTGGGTTCGCCAACCCCGGTTTTGGCGAAGCGTGTCGAACACAACACGGGGCGACTCAGGCCCTTGCCGACTTTCGGATAATGCGGTTCGATCAACGCCAGCAAACGATCCCAGGGCACCACCTGTTCCATCTCCTCCAAGAACCGCTCGCGCCGCGTGCGTTTGCGTTTGCCGCTATATTCGCTATCGCTGAAACTGAGCTGGTTCATTGCTGCGACGAGGCATGGAGAGTGGTATCTGATTGTATGCCGAGGGCATAGACTTGTTCAGAGGTTCCTTAGGTCTCACCAGAGAGGTTCACAATGTCTTCGCCAAGCGCCATCGCATTGACCGTCTTCATCGCATGGACACTTCTGTTACTCATCCTCATGGAGGTGATCCGGTCGCAGCTGGTGCTGCGCGGAAAAGTGCCTGCAAACGGGTTCACGCCTGACAACGCAAATCTGTCGCCTTTCATGCAGCGGCTTGCTCGGGGGCACGCCAACTGCCTTGAGAATCTCCCAATCTTCGGCGGCCTCCTTCTCATTGCCATCGCTACGGGCCACACCTCGGTTACAGACCAGCTCGCCTATTTGTTTCTTGGTGCCCGAGTGTTCCAATCGCTCGTTCACTTGGTTTCGATCTCGTCGCTGGCGGTTACCATTCGATTCACGGCCTTCGCCTTGCAAATGGCGATTGGCCTGTACTGGGCCCTCAAGCTGCTGGCAGCGGCGTGAGGCCTAACATCTCCGTAAGAGACTCATCGGGCCAAACTCGTCCAAAACCACTCTAACTCCTGTTTCAGAAAGCCGCAGGCTCATGTCCACCACGTT
>JANXUW010000608.1 GCA_025351985.1 Pseudolysobacter sp. | reverse complement strand
CAGCGCTGCTAGGCGTCGGGATGAGCTGGTAGAATAAGGCCGAATCCGATTTTGCCTGTGACCATGAGCCCGCCATCCAGCATTTCCCATACCGACCTCGATATCGAATTGACCATGCTGCATTTCGGCGTCACTGCCAGTGATCTGCATGGCTCGCTATGCGGTTTTTTGTGTGGCGGCGGTCACGCCGATGCGCACAACTGGCTTGGTGCGTTGGCGATTGAGCCGGTCGATGGCATCGCGGGCAAAGCGCATCCGATGATCGATCGGCTGTACGCCGAATGCCGCGATCAACTCGACGATGTCGAGCTGAGCTTCGAGCCGCTGCTACCGGACGTCGATGAAACACTCGCCGCGCAGGCCGAGGCGCTGGTCGAATGGTGTCGCGGTTTTCTCGGCGGCATCGGTCTGGCCGGGGTCGATTCGTCGAGCGCGCTGTCGGACGACGGCAGCGAAATCCTCAAGGACTTTGCCGCGATCGCCGCGACGCATTTCGAATTCAAGAATGCCGAGGAAGACGAAACTGCGCTGTACGAAGTTATCGAATTCATCCGCGTCGGCGTATTGTTGTTGCATACCGAATTGTGCGCGCCGCCGGGCGCCGGCACGACGATGCACTAAGTTTTGTCATCATCGAATGCAACGCCAGCGCCGCAAAATTCCGCTTCGAGTAAACGCATGATCGACCAGAAAGAATTCACTCGCCGCCGCCGTCAGCTCATGCGCATGACCGGGCGCGATGCAATCACCATCGTGCCGGCGGCACTCGAACGCATTCGCAACAACGACGCGCATTATCCGTATCGGCAGGATAGCGATTTCCATTACCTGACCGGGTTCGCCGAGCCGCAATCGGTACTCGTGCTGATTCCCGGGCGTGCGCATGGCGAATGCATCTTGTTTTGTCGCGAGCGCAACGCCGAACGCGAAGCGTGGGACGGACATCGCTACGGCCAGGAAGGTGCGGTCGAAAAATTCGGCATGGACGATGCGTTTCCGATCGACGATATCGACGATATTTTGCCGGGCCTGATCGAAGGTCGCACACGCGTGTATTACCACTTCGGCCGTGATCCCGATTTCGATCTCAAGCTGATCGGCTGGGTCAATCATGTGCGCGCGCAAGTGAAGCAGGGTGCGCGTGCGCCGCACGAATTCGTCGCGCTCGGCCACCTGCTGCACGACCTGCGTTTGTTCAAGTCGCGCGACGAGCTGCGCGTGATGCGCAAGTCGGCGAAGATTGCGGCCGAGGCGCATTTGCGCGCGATGCAGTTGGCACGTCCGGGTATGAGCGAAAACCAGATCGAAGCCGAGTTGCTGCACACGCTGCGCCGGCACGACGCAGTGGCATCGTACGAACCGATTGTCGGCAGCGGCGCGAATGCGTGCGTGCTGCATTACCGTGCGAACAACGCTCCGCTGCGCGACGGCGATCTGCTGCTGATCGATGCCGGCGCTGAATACCAGTGTTACGCCTCCGACATCACGCGCACGTTTCCGGTCAACGGTATTTTCAACGACGAGCAGCGCGCGTTGTACCAGATCGTGCTCGATGCGCAGCTCGCCGCGATCGACGAAGTGCGCGCCGGACGTCCGTTCGATGCCTACCACGATGCCGCCGTACGCGTGATCACTGCCGGCCTGATCAAGCTCGGATTGCTCAAGGGCAGCATCGAGAAAAATATCAGCGAAGCCAGCTACCGGCGTTTCTACATGCACAAGACCGGACACTGGCTCGGACTCGATGTGCACGACGTCGGTGACTATCGCATCGACGGCGTATTCCGCGAACTCGAACCCGGCATGGTCGTCACCGTCGAGCCCGGCATCTATATCGCGCCCGATCTGAAAAGCGTGCCGGCAAAATGGCGCGGCATCGGCATTCGCATCGAGGACGACGTGTTGGTCACGCGTGGCGATCCCGAAGTCATCAGCGCCGACGCGCCAAAAACCATCGCTGCGATCGAAGCTGTGATGGCCGCGGCGCGATCGACACATACCGAGCGCAAATAAGGATTCAGCGATGGTGTTGTCCGTGAAATCCGGCGTATCTGCAGCCGCCGAAAAATTTTCTTGGTCGTTTCAATCGCACCGATTCGGCGGCTCGATTCGCGGCATGATTTTTATGCTCGCATTCTTCGCGGCAGCATCGGCGCACGCGGTTCCGACGCAGCCGGTGCACTACGGTTTGTTCGGTGATGTACATGTCGCGATGCCAACGGGCGAGCTCAAACGCAGCGTGATGCTGATCTCCGATCGCGATGGTTGGAGTGCGCGCAGCGAAGCGCTCGCGCAGGCGCTTAGCGATGACGGTGCACTCGTGATGGGCATCGATCTGCCGGTCTATCTGAAGCAGCTGTATTCGATCAAGAACAAATGTGCGTATCCGTCCGGACACTTCGAAGAGCTCAGCGACTGGATGCAGCGGCATCAGGGTTTGGCCAACTTTACCAATCCGTTGCTGGTAGGTGACGGAAGCGGTGCGACCTTCGCGTATGCGGTTGCGGCGCAAGCACCGGCGGGCACGTTCAGCGGCCTCGCCACGCTCGGCTGGGACAGCGATTTTCGCGCGCAGCGTTCGATCTGCATCGGCGATGCCGGATCGATTACCACGGCCGACGGCGCGCGCGGCTGGCGCATCGTGCCGGTCAAGAAACTGCCGCCGATCTGGTTGCCGCAACCGTCTGCGCCGGGCGCGCGCGTCACCGGCATTCGCGAGAAAATCGGCGCGGCCTTTTCTACCTTGCCACACTTCAAGCACGGCGCTGCTGCCACGTCATCGAAAGACGCTGCAGCATTGTTCGCGACGCAGATTTCTGCATGGCAGGACAAGCACGCTACCGCAGCAGTGTTGCCGGACGACGTCGCCGATCTGCCGTTGGTCGAGGTGCCGCATCAAGGCAATTTCGCCGGTCGCGTCGCGATCATTTTATCCGGCGATGGCGGTTGGGCCGGTCTCGATATCGCCGTCGCCGAGCAGATGGCGCAGCGTGGCATCGATGTGATCGGCCTCAGCACGATCAAGTTTTTCTGGCACACGCGCAAGCCCGAGGAAGCCGCCGATGCGTTGACGCGCATCGTCCAGCATTACGGCGAAACCCGGCCCGGCGCAGATTTTGTCGTGATCGGATATTCGTTCGGCGCGAGTCTCGCGCCCGTGGTGATCAATCGCGCACCGCCGGAAATCCAGAATCGCATCAGCGCGCAGGTGCTGATTTCGCCCGATGCGGAAGCGGTGTTCGAGGTCAAGGTCGGCGACTGGTTCGGCGGCTCGCATCACGATGGTTCGATCCCGCTGGCACCGGAAATTGCCAAAAGTAAAGTGCGCGTGATCTGCGTGCGCGGCAAGGAGGAGGGCGCGGATTCGTTTTGCGCGCAACTCGCTGGCAAGCCGAAAGTCAGCATCCTCGAATTGCCCGGCGGACATCACTACGACGGTGATTACGACGGTCTCGGACTGGCGATATTCAACGCCTTGAAATAATTCGGCGCGCCAAACCGCGTTGCGAAAAACCGCTCAGAGTTTTTTCAGGCGCAGCCAACGCGGATAACCGCCATCGACCAGCGCGGCGATGTCGATCAGCAAACTCGGCACCCACACGCCGCGCGGATACGCCAGATACGCCCCGACCCATTGCGGCGCGAATTTTTCCTTGTAACGGCGCAAGCCCTGATAGTTGTAGAGCTTGTTGCCGTATTGGAAGGCGAGTGCGGCGAGGCGCTCGTTGATGCGCGCATACGGGTTGTCGCCGACGCGCGACAGTGGCGCCATGCCGAGGCTGAACTGCTCGTAGCCCTGATCCTTGGCCCACTGCATGACACGCGCGAACAAGAAATCCATCGTGCCGCGCGGCGCGCCGG
>JANXUW010000513.1 GCA_025351985.1 Pseudolysobacter sp. | reverse complement strand
CAACGTGAATCGGCCACCGACAACGCCGGCAGCCGACGCCGCAAAACCTAGCGCACCAGCACCAGCGACAGCCACGGAAAATAAGTGATGATCAGCACCGCGACCAGCATGATCAGGAAAAACGGCACGCTGGCGCGGATCACCGTGGTGACCGGCTGACGAAAACGCACGCTGGCGATAAACAGATTCATGCCGGCGGGCGGCAGGAAAATGCCGAGCTGCAGATTGGCGAGGAAAATAATGCCGAGATGGATCGGATCGACGCCGTAATGCATCGCCACCGGCAGGATCAGCGGCACCAGAATGATGATCGCCGGAAACCCTTCGAGCAGCATGCCGAACACCATCAAGAAAACAATCAGCAACAGCAGGAACGTGGTGCGACTGGTGATGTGATCGCGGATCAATGCGAAGAGTTTTTCCGGGATGTCGGCATCGACCAGATAGTTGGTCAGCGCGAGTGAAAATCCAAGGATGATGAGGATCGCGCCGACCAGCAGCATCGCCTCGCGAATCACGCGCGGCAATTGTCGCAGGCTGATTTCACGGCGTATCACCACGGTGACGATCAGCACGTACAACGCGGTTGCCGCTGCCGCTTCGGAGGCGGCGAGCTTGCTCGAATAAATACCGGCGAGTATCACGAACGGCAGCGGGATTTCCCACGCCGCGCCTTTCAGCGCAGCCCACAACTCGCCCGGCCCGGTCGCTTGCGCGGCCGGTTTCGGCACGCCGCGCATATGCCACACGCTGTATGCCGACAGCAGCACGATCATGAGCAGACAGGGCAACGCGCCGGCCTTGAACAAGGCATCAATGCTGACCGGCGGCGTGGTATGGAATTGCTGTGCGACGACGCCGTAGAGAATCAGCGGCATCGACGGCACCAGCAACAAGCCGAGGCTGCCGGACGCGGTGAGCAGTCCCAATGAAAAACGCTGACCGTAGCGCGCTTGCAAAAGGGCCGGATAAAGCACCGCACCGAGTGCGACGATAGTCACGCCGGTCGCGCCGGTGAACGCCGTGAACAAGGTGCAGGCGCACACCGAAACGATCGCGAGGCCACCCGGCATCCAGCCGAACAACGCATTCGTGACGCGCACGAGACGCTGCGGCGCCTGGCTTTCGGCGAGCAGGTATCCCGCCAGCGTGAATAGCGGAATCGCGATCAGCGCCGGCATTTCCGACAGTCGATAAAACTCGATCGCGACCGCGCTGAGTTGTTCGCCGGATGACTGGAAACCGATCAGGGCCAACGCGCCGATCAACGCAAACAGCGGCGCGCCGAACAGCGCGAGCAGCACCAGGATCAAACATAAAAACAGGATCACGCCCTGCCCTCGCGCAAATCGTCCGGCACACCGATCATGGTCTGCTCCGGTTCGGGCAGCGCAAATGCACGCAGCGCAAACCGCAACGCCATCAATGCAAATGCGATCGGCATGATGATTTCCAGCGCCCAGTTCGGCACGCTCGCAAATGCGATGCCGCCACTAGCGAATTCGATCACCACCAGACTGCCGCTGTAATACGCGGCGAACGCGCAGATCACCGCGGCGAACCCGAGCGTGAGCACACGCGCCAACCGCAAAGCAATGCCGGAGAGCAGGCGCGAAAGCACATCGAGGCTGATGTGCTTGTCCTCGCGTACCGCCGCCAGCGCGCCGAGCAGCGCAGTCCACAACACCAGCGCGCGCAACAGCGGATCGGCCCAGCTGATACTCGTGCCGAAGGCGTTGCGCAGCACGATCTGTGCGCCGGCCAGCAACACCAGCAGCAATACCAACGCGGTAATCAGCGCGTTCTCGAAACCATGCAGCCAACGCAAGCCGCGCGCGGCGGCTGGTTTCACTTGCCGGCTCCGCGTGCTTCATCCAGCGACTTGTGCAGTGTGGCCAGCATCTCGGGCGAAAATACATTTTCCGAGGCCAGCTGCTTGTTCGCGGCCTCACCGATGAGCTGCCAGGATTTCTGTTCTTCCGCGCTCGGCGTATAGATGGCCACGCCCTGTTTTTTCAGCGCCGCCAGCGCCTCGTCATTATCTTTACGGCCAATGCTGTCGATGCGCGCAAACGCGCTGGCAAATTCATCACGCACGATTTTCTGGTCGTCTGCGGAAATCGTCTCGAAGACCTTCTTGTCCACGGCCAGCACGCCGACGATATACGAGAGCGGCAGATTCACCAGATGGGTCAACTTGGTGTGCCACTGGAAGGCAATGGCGCCGGCGGGCGTGTTCGCCGCGGTGTCGATAAGACCAGTCTGCAAACTCGTGTAAACGTCCGCCAGCGGCAACGAAATCGGTGCGACGCCGGCCGCCTTGAACGCCACTTCGGCGATATGATCGCCCTGCGGCACCCAGACCTTGGCGGACTTCAGATCTTCCTTGGTCTTGATATCGCGTGTGCTCATCAAATACGCAAAACCGCCGCCACTGATACCGAGCGCAACAAAACCGTTCTTCTCGATACTGGCCTTGAGCAGCGGATCCATCTTGCTGCGGACAGCATCCACTTCCTGCTGGTTACGGAACAGAAACGGCAAGCCGAAAATGGCGGCATTGCCATCGATCAGGCTGAGCTGGCTACCGGTGAATGCGCCGCCCTGCAATTGACCGATCTTGATCTTGCGCAATACGGTGGCGTCATCGCCCATCACGCCGCCGGGATAATATTTGACCTCCACACGGCCGTCGGTTTGTTTCTTCACCGCCTCGGCGCCCGCGCGCATTTCGCGCATCCAGGCGGTGCCTTCCGGCGCGACCGTGGCGATCTTGATCGTGGTGGCTTGCGCTGCGATCGCAGTCAGGCTCAGCATGAATGTCATCAGTAGTTTTTTCATAAATGTCACCTTGCGTATTCAATAGAAATTTCTGGTTACAACGGGCGCGCGTTTTCGGCACGAGCGCTAAAAATAATCCTTGCCGGATTCGAGCAACTGCTTTGCGCGGCGCTGCGCCAGCACATTGACCAGGGTCAGATGCGACGCATGCGGATCGGCGACGATCGCGTCGTTCAACAGCTTGTCGTGCA
>JANXUW010000494.1 GCA_025351985.1 Pseudolysobacter sp. | reverse complement strand
GAACGTGAGTCTGGTCATCGGTCAAGGTTCGCGCATGCTGCTGGGCGGCATGATGCTGCTGCTGATCTCGCGTATTCCGCCGAGCATCCTGCGCAACTGGACACCGTGGCTGTACGGTTTCAGCCTGCTGTTGCTGGTCGTGGTGGCACTGCTCGGTCATGGCCGCGGCGCGAATCGCTGGCTGGCGATCGGGCCGATCCGATTCCAGCCCTCCGAGCTCATGAAACTGACCTTGCCGATGATGGTGGCGTGGTATCTGCACGCGCGTCCGCTGCCGCCGCGCTGGTCGGCGCTGCTGGTCGTCGCGGTGCTGGTCGGCGTGCCGGCGCTGCTGATCGCCAAACAGCCGGATCTCGGTACCGCGTTACTGGTCGCGGCGAGCGGATTGTTCGCGATCTTCCTCGCCGGACTCGGCTGGTGGCGCATTTTCAGTTTGGCCGGAGTGATGGCCGCGGCGGCGCCGCTGTTGTGGCATTTCATGCACGAGTACCAGCGCAATCGCCTGCGCATGTTTCTCGATCCCGAATCCGATCCGCGCGGCAACGGCTGGCACATCATCCAGTCCGAGATCGCGGTCGGCTCGGGTGGGCTGTTCGGCAAGGGCTGGCATCACGGCACGCAGTCGCGGCTGGAGTTTTTGCCGGAACACACCACCGATTTCATCTTTGCCGTGTTCTCCGAAGAATGGGGTCTAATCGGCGTCACCGTGCTGATCGCGCTGTACATTTTCATCGTCGGCCGCGGCCTGTGGATCGCATCGAATGCGCGGGATACCTATTCGCGCCTGCTGGCCAGTTCGATCAGCATGGCGTTTTTTGTCTACGTGATGGTCAACGGCGGCATGATTACCGGCCTGTTGCCGGTGGTCGGCGTACCGTTGCCGCTGGTGAGTTACGGCGGTACCTCGGCGGTATCGTTGCTGGCCGGTTTCGGTGTGCTGATGTCGATTCACGGCCACCGCAAGTTGGTCTCGCGTTAGGGAACCTCTGATTAACCTACTGCGCTCGATAATTTGCGCGCCGGCGGTGCTCGGACTGCGAAGGCAGGATGCTGAAGCGAACATTCGCGCAGCGAATGGCCCGGAGGGCGAGTCGCGGATGCGGCGAGCCATCCTCATTTACGACCAGTAAACTCCGGCTCCTGCGCTCCGGCGACGCGCAAATTCTCTTCGCTCGCTACGGTTAATCAGAGGTTCCTTAAGTCAGTCGCCGCAGCGCGCGTGTTACAGTATGTCGCGATTTTCAACCCATCCTTGCCCGCCCGTTTCCGCATGATGCAACGCTGTTTTTCACTCTTGTTCGGCATGCTCGCCTGGAGCGCTGCCATTGCGCTGGATGCGCCGGCGGAAAGTCATCCCGGCGCCCGCGCATTCGCGGCGGAACTGGCGCGCGATCCGCTCGCGATAGAGCAAGGCCTGAGCGAGGCGGCGATCCTCGCGACGCTGGATCAGGCGCGTTACCAGCAAACCATCATCGACGCGATTTCGCGCCCGGCCGAATCCAAGGCGTGGAAGGATTACCGGCCAATCTTCCTGACCGACAAACGTATCAACGATGGCGTCGCTTTTTATCGCGCGCACACCGAGTTGCTGCAGCGTCTTGAAAAAGAATTCGGCGTGCCGGCGAGCATCATCGTCACGATCATCGGCGTGGAAACCAGCTACGGCCGCATCACCGGCAAATATCGCGTGCTCGACGCGCTGACCACGCTGGCATTTTATTATCCGGCGCGCGCGCCGTTTTTCCAGGGCGAATTGAAGCAGTTGTTCCTGCTGCACGGCACGCGTTTTCCCTACGCCACCACCGAACTCATGGGTTCGTATGCGGGCGCAATGGGCTGGGGCCAGTTCATGCCGAGCAGCATCGCCAAATTTGCGCGCGACGAAGACAGCGATGGCAAGATCGACCTGTGGAATTCGGTATCCGACATCTGCGCCAGCGTCGCCAACTATTTCACCGCACACGGCTGGCAGACCGGCGGGCCGATCGCGGTGCGTGCGAACGTCGATAAAGACGCGCGTGCGATCACGCCGGGCTCGCTCGAACCGGTATATCCGCTCGCGCAACTCGAAGAATGGGGTTATCACCTCGGCACCAATCCGGACGGCGTCAAACCCGAGAGCCAGACCCCGGTCACCTTGCTGCAACTCGAAGGCGCACAAGGCACGGAATTCTGGATCGTGTTCCAGAATTTCTACGTGATCTCGCGCTACAACCGCAGCCCGCTCTACAGCATGGCGGTATTGCAGTTGAGCGAGGCGATCACGCAAGCGTTGAGCAAACCGGCGCAATGAGAAATTTTTCGGCGCTGGTTTTGCTGACGACGGTCGGTTTGCTGCTCGGCGCGTGCTCGCACCAGCCGATACGCAGCAGCGCGCCGGCGCCGCATCCGCCGGAACGCTCGCTGCCACCGACACCGCCGAATCAGGACAGCGGCCCGATGGTGGCGCCGGATGTCAGCAATATTCCCGAGCCCGTGCCGAAACCCGAGCCGCTCGCAAAATACGGTAACAAATCGCCGTACAGCGTGCTCGGCCAGGATTACAAAGTACTGCCGCGCGCCGAAGGTTATGTCGAACGCGGTATTGCTTCGTGGTACGGCAACAAGTTCCACGGCCAGTTCACCTCAACGCGCGAACCGTACGACATGTACCTGTTCACCGCGGCGCACAAGACCTTGCCGATCCCGTGTTTCGCGCGCGTCACCAACCTCGAAAACGGCCGCAGCATCGTCGTGCGCGTGAACGATCGCGGCCCGTTCGTCGACAACCGCATCATGGATCTGTCGCTGGTCGCGGCGGTCAAGCTCGGCATCTGGCAGAAAGGCACCGGGCTGGTCGAAGTGCGCGTGATCGATCCGCTGCGCACGAATGCGGAACCCGCGCCGGCGCCCGCGGTCGTAGCTCGCTTGCACACACCGAAAATTTACCTGCAAGTAGGCGCGTTCGGCGAGCGCGCGAATGCCGAACGTGCCGCAGCGACCATCCAGCGCGCGAAGCTCGGCGACGTTCGTATCGTGCACGGCGATGCCGGCGGACATGGCATCGACCGTGTTCGCATCGGGCCGCTCGCCGATGTCGATACGGCCGACCGGATCACGCGGCAAGTGCGCGCGCTGGGCCTCGGCGAGCCGCGTGTCGCGCTGGACGATTGAGCGGATGTCGGATCGCACGGTAATTTGCGCCACGTCATCGCCACGTTTTGAACATGTTTTCGGATCAACCTCGTCGCGATCAATCTTTTCAGAATTACCCTTTTACAGATTATGGAATTATCGATGAACCTGTTGTATCGCGTGTTGTTGGGCGCTGCGCTCGCCACGACTTTGACCGCTCCGGCGCTGGCAAAAAAACACACCAAACCCGCCGCGGCGACAACCGACTCCAGCCAGCCGGCGCCCGCACCGAACACTCCCGCAGCGACAACTCCGACGCCGGCAACACCCACGCCGCAAACCGGGCCGCATCCTGATGCGGCAAAACCCGGCGCGCTGAATGTGCCGACGCCGCCCGCACCGGAATTCAACGCAAAAAGTTACGTGCTGATGGATTTCGTCAGTGGTCAGTTGCTGGTTTCGAGTAATCCGGATGAGCGTATCGAGCCGGCGTCGATCACCAAGATCATGACTTCGTATGTGGTTTCCGCCGAGCTCGCGGCGGGCAAGGTGAAGATGGAAGATGACGTCTTCATCAGCGAAAATGCGTGGCGCGGCGGCGGCGCGGGCACCGATGGCTCGACCAGTTTTCTGGTGTTGAACTCGAAGGTCAAACTCAAGGATCTGTTGTACGGCATGATCATCCAGTCCGGCAACGATGCCGCGATCGCGCTGGCCGAACATATCGCCGGCTCGGAAGCCACGTTCGCCGAACTGATGAATCAATATGCCGCCAAACTCGGCATGAGCAATTCGCATTTCGTCGATGTCAGCGGCCTGCCGAATGCCGATCACTACACCACCGCGCACGATATCGCGCTGTTGTCGCGCGCGCTGATTCGCGATTATCCGCAGGATTATGCGATCTACTCGATCAAGGAATTCGAGTGGAACGGCATCAAGCAGCACAATCGCAACACCTTGCTGTGGCGCGACGCCAGCGTCGACGGCATCAAGACCGGCCACACCAAATCGGCAGGCTTTTGTCTGGCGGCGTCGGCCAAGCGTGGCGATCAGCGCCTGATCAGCGTGATCATGGGCGACAGCGGCGAGAAACAGCGCGCCGACGACAGCCAGGCGCTGCTGAACTACGGCTTCCGTTTTTTCGAAAGCCATAAACTTTACGAAGGCAACAAGCCGCTGGTCACGCCGGTATTGTGGAAAAGCGAATTCGATTCGCTGCCGCTCGGCATCGCCGAGGATTTGCTGGTGACCTTGCCGCGCGGTCGCTACGGCGACTTGAAAGCGAGCATGGATCTCCCCAATCATCTGATTGCGCCGTTCACGAAGGGTCAACAGGTCGGCACGCTAAAACTCGCGCTGGATGGCAAACCGCTGCTCGAGCGCCCGCTGATCACCTTGAACGCCGCCGCTTCGGGCGGTTACTGGCACAGTTTCACCGACGGCATGGGGCTGTGGTGGAAGGGCGACAAGCCCGATGTCGCGATCAAGCCGCCGGAAGCGCGACTGCCGGATAATCGATAGGAGGCTGCGCATGAAAACGCTCGACGATCTCAAGCCGGAAAATCCCGAACAGGGTTTCCAGTTTCCCGGCGTGTTCGAAATCACCGTGCTCGGCGCGGCGGATGCGCAACTCGAGTCGCGCATTTCGTCGATCCTGGCAGAGCTAGGCTTGAGCTTGCTTGCCGGCATGCACAGCCGCACCTCCAGCGAAGGCCGATATCTGTCGCTGACCTTGAGTTTTGCTTGCCCGAGTCGCGAGAAATACGACGCCGCACATGCTGCGCTGCGCGCCGATCCCGCCGTGCGCTGGACGATCTGAGCCGACATGGCCGAACCTGCGCCGCTGCTGATCCGCCACCTCGGCCGCCGCGATTTTGTCTCGGTGTGGCGCGAGATGGAAGCCTTCACCGACGCGCGTGATGAAAACACGCTCGACGAAGTGTGGCTGGTGCAGCATGATCCCGTGTTCACGCTGGGCCAGGCCGGCAAACCCGAACACGTGCTCGACGCACGCGATACTCCACTGGTGCAGACCAATCGCGGTGGTCAGGTGACCTACCACGGCCCGGGCCAGATCGTGGCGTATCCGTTGATCGACCTGCGCCGCATCGGCATCGGCGTGCGCGAGTTCGTCTGCCGCATCGAGCAAGCCATCATCGATACGCTGGCGCACTGGAACATCGAAGCGCTGCGTCGCGAAAACGCGCCGGGCGTGTATGTCGCCGGCGCCAAGGTCGGCGCGCTCGGACTGCGCGTGCGCCGCGGTTGCACGTTTCACGGCCTTGCCCTCAATGTGGCGATGGATCTCGAACCGTTCCGCCGCATCAACCCATGCGGTTATCAGGGTTTGCAGGTCACCCAGGTCAGCGATCTCGGCGGTCCGTCGTCCATCGAAGATGTCGAAGCCCTGCTGGTTATCGAGCTGGCGCAGCAACTCGGGCTGGAATTGCGCGAGACCAATCCCCATCTGCCTTTAACTGCTGCTGGCACTGCCAATGGCGCGAATGTTAGCCTGCCCACATGAATGAACTCGCCTCCAAGATTATCCCGCTCGTTGTCGTCGGCGAAAAAATGCTCGGCGAGGACAAGATCGCGCGCAATCGTGCGCAGTTCGACAGCGCACCGGCGTTGCGCAAACCGAGCTGGATTCGCGTGCGCATTCCGCAAGGCAATGCGGTCGCCAAACTCAAATCCAAGCTGCGCGAAAACTCGCTCGTGACGGTGTGCGAAGAAGCCTCCTGCCCGAATATCCACGAGTGTTTTTCGAAAGGCACGGCCACGTTCATGATCCTCGGCGAAGTCTGCACGCGGCGCTGCTCGTTCTGCGATGTCGCGCATGGCCGACCCAAACCGCCGGACCTGCACGAACCGGCCAACCTTGCACGCACGATCCACGACATGGGCCTGCGCTACGTGGTGATCACCTCGGTCGACCGCGACGATCTGCGCGACGGCGGCGCGGCGCATTTCGCCGAATGCATCCGTCAAGTGCGCGCGAGCAGCCCGAGCACGAAGATCGAAATTCTCACGCCGGATTTCCGCGGCAAGGGCCGCATGGAACGTGCGCTCGAAGTGCTCAATGAATCGCCGCCGGACGTGTTCAACCACAATCTCGAAACAGTGCCGTCGCACTATCTCACCGTGCGTCCCGGCGCGCGCTACTTCCACTCGCTGCGTCTTTTGCAGCGGGTGAAGGAGCTCGATGCGCAGATGTTCACCAAGTCCGGCATCATGCTGGGGCTCGGCGAAGAACGGAACGAAGTGCTGCAGGTGATGGACGACTTGCGCTCGGCCAATGTCGACTTCCTCACCATCGGGCAATATCTGCAGCCGACCCGCAAGCATCACGAAGTCATGCGCTTCGCCGCGCCTGACGAATTCAAGGCGCTGGAGGCCATCGCCTATTCGA
>JANXUW010000471.1 GCA_025351985.1 Pseudolysobacter sp. | reverse complement strand
CTCGAACACGCCGATAATACGATGCGAGCGTTTCAGCGTGCGCCACGGAGAAAACATTCTTCAGCGGAACGGTCATGATCTGCATACGCGAATCTGATTTTGTGAATCGGGATCAAGCCAGCAAGAGTGGTGTCGAATACGCTGAAACCAACTCGTCACGTCAAGCAATTTGCAACACACCGCCGATCTCCAATTGGGGCTCAAGCAAAACAGAAATGCTCACATGCAAACTGCGAAGCACAAGTGAAACTGGGCGGCCGATTTCCCTCCGTTACCCCGTTTCGCTCAATTCAGACACGGGCGCCAACCCGGACTGAATCTTCTTGCTGAGTTTTGCGCGCACCAGCGCATACGACTTCCGCACATGCGCCGCGAGCGCGACATCGCCAAAACGCTGCGGCTCGATCACCGTTATCCAGAGTGCGCGCGCGATGTATGGTGCAGGCATCATGCCAGCTTGATCGCTCAGTTCGAGAAAACGCTCGGGCTCGACCTTGAACGACAAGCGGCCACGATCTGGCCCGTGCAGACACAAAATAACGAACATCTTGCCGGCGACGCTAAACACCAGATCGTCGTCCCATTTGATGCTGCTGCTGACGCCCGGCCAGTCGGCGCAGAGTTTTTCCAGGACGCTGCTATCCATCAGCAAATCTCCCGGCACTTTGCAGGATGGCGCGGATAATTTCGTGCACGATGCCTGTGGTTTTCATGCGAGCAACTCCCCGGAATTGGCAGCGGCGCGGGAATCGCCGCCTGGCTGCTGCAGACATCGTAACCCGGTTCGCGATAGCAGAAGTGCAGCGTGTCAAGCTGAACGCCGAGCTGCGGAATTAGATAGCCTGCTCCAACCATTTGCGCCATCCTGCTCGGATGAAAAATTCAACGCTCTCCGCAATACAGGCGCGCGTCATGGCTCATGTTCCAGGCAGCAAGCGTCCACCGCCGCGCGCACGTCACAGCGCGCCGGCGCAGCCGACCGCGCACCATTCTTCTCGCGTGCGCAATCGCAAAATCATCAGCAAAGACGGCCGACCGTTGTTGCTGCGGGCAATACGTGCGAGCGACGTCGCAGCACTGCAGCGCGGTTTCAATCGACTTACTCCCGACGAAGTGCGCTCGCGTTTTCTGCATCCAATCACCGGGCTCAGCGACGAATACGCGCTGCACTTGTGCGATGTCGATGTGGACTACGCGGTGGTGCTGGTGCTGATCGATCCCGATGGCACGCCCGAGCAGGAAATCCATGCGGTCGCACGTGCGCACATCGACCCCGCCACCTTGAGCGCGGAATTTGCGCTGATCGTGCAGAAGCAGTTCAGTGGTCAAGGACTCGGCGATCTGCTGATGCGTCGATTGATCGCGGAATGTCGCAAGCACGGCGCGGTCGAGCTGTGGGGCGACGTCCTGGTCGACAACGGCGCGATGCTGGAACTGTGCGAATTTCTCGGATTCCAGCGCCATTCGCAAGCACACGACGATCCGGGCCTGGTGCGCGTCACCATCGCAATTTGATCGTGTCTGGCGCGGGCGCTCGCAAGCGCGCGTCGCCGCCGTTGCTGCGCGGACTTAACGGCATGGATGGAAACAGCTAGCATCGGCGCTCATCCACATCGAGTTCCGCGCGCCATGACCACACCCGACATGACTGTATTCGACGAAAGCAGCTCGCGCTTTCGACTGGTCAACGATTGGCAAAACCTCAGCCCGGAAAACGGCGGCTTGATCCTCGCCTTCTGGCGGCGCGAAGGTGCGATCAAGGACGAAAAAAAAGCATCGGCGCGGCTGCAGGAAGTCGTCGCCCACGCCTGCGATGAATCCGGTCAGATCGTCGCTGTGTGCACGGCGTTCGCATCGACGCTGCCGCGTTTCGGTCAGCCGATGTATCACTACCGCTGTTTCGTCGGCGACGCGTGGCGGACCACTCGCCTCGTGTCGATCATGTTGCGCGCAGCGCAGCGCGGTCTCGGAAGTTACGCGCGAGCTAACGATTTTCCATGCATCGGAATTCTGATCGAGCTTGAGAATCCGCGTTTTCTCGATGTGCATGATGCCAAGGTCAGCAAATTTCGCACGCCGGTCTGGCAGCGCAGCGGTTTCATCTATGTCGGCAAGAGCGCACGCGGATTGGATTTGCGCGTGTATTACTTCACCGGCGCGCAGTTGAAACAGGATCTGCGAAAAACGCCAACGAAACTTGAATCACCGGCAACCACTGTGAATGCTTGAACCAACGTCGCGCAGTCGCCTGGCGGACCCGACTCGCGTCCGGAAAGTTCTTTACGAACCTTTGCCAACATAACCACCGGCAAGGCGTGGAAAGCTGGGTACTATTCAGTGTCG
>JANXUW010000464.1 GCA_025351985.1 Pseudolysobacter sp. | reverse complement strand
GATCCATGTTGATTTTGCAAATGCCAGAGACAATGTCAACGCCGGTCGAGCCAAGGTCAAAATGGATCCCAGCCTGCGCTGGGATGACGACGGTTTTGTAGCGCAACCGGAGTGTTTGCCAGTAGGCTCCTACCGGATTCGCGCAAACAATTGCCTCACATTCTTCGATCTAAACCGCCATGTGCCTGATCGCTTTCGCCCTCGATGCCAGCCCGCATTACCGCCTGATCCTGGCCGGCAATCGCGATGAATTTCACGCGCGTCCGACTGCGCCGCTGGCGCGCTGGCACGATGCGTCGGATGTGCTTGCCGGACACGATCTCGAAGCGGGTGGAACGTGGATGGGCGTATCCGATCGCGGTCGCGCCTGCGTCGTGACGAACGTGCGCGAGCCGCTGCGCTCCGGCGATTTTGCCTCGCGCGGTTTGCTTGCTTCCGATTATCTGCAAGCCACTCGGAGCGCCGAGGAATCGGCGAATACGCTGCTGGCCACGGCGGATAGCTATCGACCGTTCAATCTGCTGTTGTTCGACCAATACGCCGCGCGTTTTGTCAGCAATCGTCCACGGCCGGAAACACGAGTTCTAACGCCCGGCATTCACGGACTTTCCAATGCGACGCTCGATACGCCGTGGCCAAAAACCCGCCGGCTGAAGCAGGCGTTGCAGGACTGGATAAGCAAACCTCAGGCAGATTTCGAACACGAAGATTTTGCCGATCTGTTCGCCGCGCTGGCCGATGAAACACTCGCTGCCGATGCCGAGTTACCGAATACCGGTGTGGGCATCGAGATCGAACGCCGCTTGTCGCCGGCGTTTATCCGCGGCGCACATTACGGCACTCGCGCGTGTAGCGTAATCGCGATCACGTATGGTGGTGCAGCGGTGTTTATCGAGCGCCGCTTCGGTGCGGAAGCGGCGTTCGAAGGTGAAACGATTTTACGCTTCGACTACGGAATCGATAGGCGCGAATCTTCATGGTGATCAGCGCGTGACGCGGCTTTGAACTCGCGATCCCTGACGAATCGTCTCCAGATATTCAGCTCGTACACCTATCAGTTCGGCACCCCGAATCCATCCTTGAAAATGATGTCGCCGCCGATGACGAAATCGCCCGGCGAGATGTCGAAGAAAATATTGTTGCTGCAACGTACCTGGATGCGCGCATGGCTGGTGGTGGCGGCGGGCGCAGTCACTATTGCCGCGCCATTGTTGGGCACGGCGCTCGCCAGTACGGTCGGGAAGGTTTGGCCGCCATCGGCGGAGTAGAGCACATCGACGGCTGCACAACTCACCGGTGCCGCGGTCGTGTTCGCCACATTCCATGTCACCGTTTTCGAGGTACCGGTCGCCCATTGCGCGGTCTGGGTCGGCGCGGTGATGAGGAACGGGCCGGCGGTCGCGGTGACCGCGACGATACCGTCGGCGCTCTGCGTGGCGCCACCACCGGCATGATTGTCGCGAACGGTCAGGCGGAAATGCAGATTGCGCGTGGTGGTCGCCCAGCTTTCGCCCGAGATGTCGCCGCCACTCGGAATATCCAGGCTCAGATTGTGACTGAGTACACGCAGCAGTTCCGGCACCATGCGGCTTGGTGACGTAGTCGGATTGTAGGAACGGAATAACGGACGTGTTCCGTCGTCTCCTTCCGGCGGCGAAGCCGTGCCAAGATCGCTTTCTTCCCACGCGTAGGTGATTGCATCACCGTCTTGATCGGTGGCAGCACCCGTGAGCAGGAACGGCGTCTGCGCGGGAATCGTCTTGGTCGGGATCGCGCTGATCACCGGCGCGTGATTGGTCGAGGCCACCGCGGTGCCGCACGTGGTGCCGCCGCCGGAACCCGTCAGTCTCGCCGCGATCGGTATGAGGCTGGCCTCGTGGAAATACGGATCGGAATGCGGTTGCAGATCGGATGGCCCGCAAATTCCGGCATACGCCATGATCGTCGAACCGCTGCCGGGTTCCGCCGCCTGCGAGGGCTCGCGATTGCCTGCGCCATTTCCATCGACGGTATTGAAACTGTGATCGGCGCCCATCTGGTGGCCCATCTCGTGCGCGACGAAATCGACCCAGAAACCATCGCCGTTGGGGCTGCTGGTGCCGGTTACTCCCCGCGCCTTGCTGCCCGCACTGCAGGCGACGCCGAGATCGGCGATTCCACCGCCGCCGGTACTGAATACGTGGCCGAAATCGTAATTCGCCGAGCCGATGACGCTATCGATCGTGGTCTGATTCTGATCGAGCATCGTCGTACCGTCATCGTTGGTATACGGATCGGTAGCGGGATCGGTGTAGATCAGCAAATTGTTGTTGGCGATCAGCTGAAACTTCACCGCGAAATCGGTCAGATAGATACCGTTGACGCGATTCACTGCCTGCACCACGGCGGCCATGCCGAGGACCACCGTGCCGCCGAAAAACTGCGTGTATTCACCAGTCGTGGCCAGGGCCAGTCGATAGGTGCGGATGGTGGCTCCGGTGATCGTTTGCGGCGCGGGCGCGATCGATTGACTGGTCAAGGTATCGTTCCCACCGACCAGGCAGCGAAACGGATCGGCCGATACGCCAAGCGCTTCGCGCCGAAAACTGATGTAACTCGATGCGGTGCCGAGCTTGGTCGGCTGCAGCAGGGTCACGCCACCGGGCGCTCGAATCATCGCCGAAAAACCCAGCGGCGAATCGTCCAGCCGCGCCTGGATTTCGGCGTGGCCGACCGCATGCGCGACGAAACTGCGGATCTCTGGATAACGCGCCGCCAGTTCCGGCGCCATCACCTCGGTGCGATACACATCGAACGGTTGCATCGAGCCATCGGGCATCGGCAGGTCGAGTCGCAATGGCGAAGCGCCGGCATTTTCGTCGGGCGCATTTTCCAGCTTTGAACGCAGCGCGGTCAGATCAAGTGTCAGCGATCGGTATTCGCGCAACGTGGTGCTGAGTGCCGCGGTGTCCGCAGCAACCAACTTGGTCCGATCCTGCCATACCGGCGCGGCGGCAAACGTCGGTGCCACGGCGAGCAACCAGACCAGTGGAGCGGTCCAGCGCATGGTGCGGAGAAAAGAGCTATGCAATGAGTTGTGCATGACGTGTTGCCTGCGTGGTGGGTCAGGCAAACTAGCATGCGGGCACGACATTGCTCAATCGAATGCTACATCTTTTGCCGAGCCGATCTCGATCAATGTGCCATCGCGAAGGGTTGACCCACAAACTGCTCGCTCGCATCGAACGTGGTCGTTACCGGCAACGCGTTGGCGCTGCCGCCCGTGCCGGTCACCACGTTGCCGTTCGCATCGCAGCTGTAGTTCAGCGTGCCCGCGCCCAGTGCCGCCACCACGCTGATGCTCGAGGCCGCGTGCGGGCCGCAGCCGTTGGCTTGATACCCATAACTGCTGCCGTAGTCGCTCTTGCTCAGGATGTTGCCACTGGGCGAATAGCTGTAGTTGACCGCGCCGCCGAGGATGCGCGTGGCCGTGGTCAGGCGTTGCAGGGCATCGTAGCTGTAGTTCTCGGTATTCGCGTTCGGCGCGCTGCGCGATTGGCCCACCAGGTTGCCGAAGCTGTCGTAGCTGTAGCTCAAGCCGTCCGTGCTCGCGCCGCCCCAGCTCAGCGTGTGCGCCTGGCCGGTGCTGTGGTAATCGCTGTGCGTGCCGACGATGCCGCCGCTGTAGCTTTCGCTGGTGACGTGGCCCCATTCGTTTTGCGCCAGCGCCGTCCAGTACACCGCGCCGGTGCTGGCATTGCTCAGGCTGCCGAGCTGGCCGTAGGCGGTGTAGGTGTGCAGTACGCTCAGGCCGCTGGGGTAGGTGTGCGTGCTGGGGCGCCCGGCGCTGTCGTAGCCGGTGCTGGAAACCAGCGCACCGGGCGCCGCGCCGCCTTCGCTGATCGTGGTGGTACTGCTCAGCGGACGACTGGTGCCGGCTTCGTAGCTGTAGCTCTCCTGCCACACGGTCGGGTTGGCTGCCGGGCTGGCGCTGTTGCTGCCGCGCTGGCGTTTGATCAGGCCGACATCGCCCGCGCCGTAGATCGGGTCGTAGCTCCACGTATCCAGCGTGGTTTCGTTCGCCATGCCCGACAGGATCGGTGTCGGCGGGACCGCGGTTTGCTGGAGCGTGCGGCCCAGCGCATCGAGTGGATTGCGATTAACGCTCCGATACAAGATGTGACCCCGGTGACGCTTGATCCCGATGGCGCGCTCTACGGTAAAGAATGGTCTTCGTGGAATCGTATATCGCATACCGGATCATCTGGTGCGCTCGTTGAGTAGTAGCAGAAATAATAATCGTTTTCAATCCGGCCCACGCCTTCACGATTAACAGCCCACTTGCTTTTTCGGAACAAGTTACATGCCGCACTGACGAAAGTGCCGGATGGTTTGAAGTCGACATCATTGTTTTTTAAGTCGGCAGCGTCAGCAAATGCACATGCTGAAACACGCCCCGAGTCATCGGGAGTAATGGAAAAGACCACTACCAAGGAAATATTTTTCTTGACGACGCTCGCGGACGGACGCGCCGACAGATCAGCGCCAAAAGTTATAGACGAAAATAAAATTGAGGCGAAGCCAATTGAAACTTTTAATATTTTATGCATGCTACATCAATATATAAATATTAGTAGTACAAATTATCGATAAAAGCATATGTGATTAAATGTTCTCAGTAATCACTCCTCGCCGTCCGGTAGAGCCGGTTGAGACAAAGCAGAGAACATTACGTCTTCTAACTGAACTCGGCAGATGGTCTTCTGCATGGCTCCGAACGCCAGCAGCGCCTGCATACATGCCGGCAGACTGTTCACCCCATACGCAATGCACTGTTTGTGTAGCTGGGATTCTGTGTCTCTCATCCTCCAAGCTGCTATATATTTATCTAGATATAGCTCATAAAACTCTGCGAATAGAGTTTCAGTGTCTAGCTTGCCAACATGCTGATTTACCAATCTTCTAATTTTTCCTTTATATAGTTCCAGCGTGAATTGTTCGATAAAAATCATCGCCTTTACTCGATTTGAGAAATTTACGGTATGTGGCGAACATGCAATTTGACTCGCCTTTTTAGCCGCCATCAAAATGTCATCATGAAATAATCCGCTCGGCGTATTTACTATTTGCGTCGCCGCTTCCCTGAGTGACGCCGGAGTAGTTTTTAACTCAGCCAAGTAGTTCTTTAGCGAGACAAGATAAGGCCCTGCTGGTGTCGCGGTTACGGACTCCTCA
>JANXUW010000420.1 GCA_025351985.1 Pseudolysobacter sp. | reverse complement strand
TGCTCGCGTTTTCACTCGCCGGCGGGCAGATTGACGTGTTCGTCGACGATCGCGTGCCGGAGGAGGTGGAGGTGATGGGCGAATAGCAGCCCGTCGCTAGACACCGCGAAAATTGTCGTAGATCGGCTTGCACTTCTGGGTGCGATCCGCGCGCGCATTGCCCGCCTTGTGAAAGGTGGGTTTCCCGTCGGCGCCGGCCTTGAAGTACCAGTTGCTGTTCAACGTCACCGAGGTCGCGCTTCCGGTCGGAACCGGCTGGACTTCCTTGGTTTCGTTGAAACGGAACACAGCGCGCTGGGAATCGTTGATGTTCCAGTCGACCTTGGCGAGATAACGCTTGTCGATGAGGTTGGCCAGGGTGCGATCGCCAACATTCAGCCCCTGCGCGGTAGCTGCGTTGGCGATGTTGGTCACGTCGACCGGAAGAATACCCTGTACCTGCGTGGTGCTGTTGCTGCCGACCGGACCTGAGGTGGTACCGATCGCGACGCGCTCGCTTTTCTCGATGCCGAGGAAAAAGAACAAGGTGTCCTTGATCAGCGGGCCACCGGCGGTGATGCCGGAAGTCCATTCGTGATCCCAGCCGGTGTACGGCAACTCCTTGCCACCGGCGATCGGCGCGATATCGCCCATCCAATCCTTGCTGCGATAGCTGTAATAGGCCGAGCCGTGAAAATCGTTGGTGCCGCTCTTGGAAACGGCATTGACGTTGGCGCCGACGCAACCGCGTGTGCTGACGTCGAAGTTGGCCGTGGAAAGATCGTAGGATTCGATCACGTCCGGCGAGATCGGCGAACCGACGCTGGCCAAGCCGTTCGATTCCAAGCCAAACGGGTCGCCCGCATTGATCGTATCGACGGTGATGCAGTTGTAGCGGAAATTCTTGCCGTTGGCAGAAATGGCGCCGGCATCGCGATCGGTAACGGAAATGCGCGGATCGATACGCGCGATATCCTGAATCGAGCGGTCCGGATTCGGCAGCGCTTCGATTTCCCTGTGCGAAAGGTTGGTGCCGAGGCCCTTGTTGTCGGGCTGGAACGTAGCGGTCAGCGCCGAAGCCTTGACCGTGACTTCTTCAAGCTGCGATGTGGACTCTTCGACGAGATTGACCGAGGTGTTTTCGGCCAGGCGCAGATAAACATCCTGCACTGCCGTCGGCTTCAAACCTTCTTTTTCAGCGGTGACACGATACGGGCCGCCGACGCGCAAACCCTGCAACTGGTAACGACCATCGGCATCGGTGGTGATCGTGGACTTGGTGCCGGAAGGCACATGCACGACTTCGATCTTCGCACCGGCAACCGGATGCCCTGCGGCATCGGTAACACGGCCGCTGGCGGCTGCCGAGGTGTTCTGCGCAAACGCAGAAGGCACCAAGAACATCGACGCAAGTACCCACGCAAGTGGCTTCATTCGCAACTGTTTATTCATCGGTTTTCCCTCAATCATCAGCTAATCAATTCGGCGCGATTGCGCGACGGAAATAATGCCGGACGCAGCCAATGCACTGCCGGCATATCGTGTCTATTTCTAGCTTTTTTGCCCCACATCGCGCGCTGGCACCAGCACGCGGAAACCCATTAACGATAGCTTAACAGCACAATATGACAGTTTTCTAACTATTTTTTTGTCCCGTACCGTCGCGCATAGGTGCGCAACTCACTGTTCTTGCGCAGAACCCAGATAGCGCAAGCGTTTCGCGGGTTTGAGCCGGGCCAGATCGAGCCGAATCAGACCATCAACGCAGTGACCAAAGGCCGGATCCACACCAAACGCCAGAAAACGCACGCCTTCTGGCTCGCATAAATCGACGTATTGCCGGTACAGCACCGGCAGCACGGAATGGCTCTGCGCGAGGCGCTGTTTGAGCGCCTGCAAACCGGCCTTGCGATCGGATTCTCGCCACAGCTGAGTAGCGTTCTGCGCGACTTCGGCGGAGATCTGAAACGGATTGCGCGCACGCGCCAGCAACTCGGGATCGCCGAAATAATGCTGGTGGCAATGCACGATCCATTCGCGCGCGGACAACGACAACGTCGCGCTCAATGACACCGGCCCGAACAGATAACGCAGCTGCGGTCGATGGCGCAGATACGCGCCGATGCCCTGCCACAGATAATCCAGGCTACGCGAACCCCAATACGCCGGCTGCACAAAGCTGCGCCCGAGCTCGACACCGTCCGCCAGAAATTCCTGCGCCTGCGGCGAATACTCGAACAGGCTCGCCGAGTACAGTCCGGACATTCCATGCCGCTGCAGAATGCTGGTCGCCTCACCGAGTCGATAGGCGCCGACGATCGCCAGCGCGTGTTCATCCCACAACACCAAATGTTTGTAGTGGC
>JANXUW010000416.1 GCA_025351985.1 Pseudolysobacter sp. | reverse complement strand
CTGTCGATCCTGGCCGGTCGCACATTCGCGCGCCGGCGCAACATAATCGTGCGCCACTTGCGCGGCAAACGCAGCGCTGTAGGGTTTGTCGACGCCGAGATCGAGATTGGCCGTGATCAGATTTTGCAACAGCTCGTTGTGGATGTAGCGCAAGGTTTTCGGTTGCCACAAGCCAATCACGGCGAACACGATCGCCAGCGCGAAATACACTAGAGTCACGCGCAAATTTTGTCGTCGCGGACACACTGCCAGGAGCAGAATCGCCATGACTGGCAATAGCAAAATCAGGCCGAGCTTGACGGTGCTGGATTCGAGCAGCGCACCGCCAAAATCGACGATGGCGCCAAATTCCTTGCCGAACTTCAGCACATCGAACAGATACAAACGCTGCGTCAATGTCTTGAGTACAGCCACGTCGATGCCGTACACAATTACCAGTGCGATACCCAACAACAGCCACGGCAACTGCAAAAGATAGTGGCGAAAAACAAAACTCGCTGCGATCAGCACCAGCAGCAGTGCGAGTACGCTGCTGTCCTGTTGCAAGGCCGTCAGCCCGAGACACGCCGGGCAGGGTGCCAACTGCGTGGTCAATTGCGCGATCAGCAGCGCGCGTAGCAGCATCAGAGTCAGCAGTAGCACGATCAGGCCGACGGCACCTTTGCCGCCCCAGCGGCGCGATTTGCGCGTTGGGCCATCGAGAGATTTGTTCATGCGGCGTACGTTTCGCGAAAAGGAATGGAGCAGACGGATTCAGTCAAGGCGACATGTTGGAAGTATGGCCGGCATACGCGAATGGCTCAAACAGCGGTGGCTTGAATCAACCCGGGAACGTATAATATCGGGTTTTATCCGCCCGGAGTCCCATCCATGCGCATCCTGGCCGAAGCTCTTACCTTCGACGACGTTTACCTTGTCCCGGCATACTCCAACGTGCTGCCGCGCGACGTCTCGCTCACCACCCAGCTCACGCGCAAGATCCGGCTGAATATTCCGGTGGTTTCCGCCGCGATGGATACCGTCACGGAAGCGCGCCTCGCCATCACGATGGCGCAATGCGGCGGCATCGGCATCATCCACAAGAATATGCCGATCGAGCTGCAGGCGGCGCAGGTTCGTCTCGTGAAAAAGTTCGAAGCCGGCGTGATCCGCGATCCGATTACGGTGACGCCGAATACTTCGATCCACGACGTCATGCAGATCACGCGGGCACGCAACATCTCCGGCGTGCCGGTGGTCGAAGGTGCGCAACTGGTCGGCATCGTCACCAGTCGCGATCTGCGTTTCGAAAAGCGCCCGGACGATCCGGTCAAGAACATCATGACGCGCAAGGAGCGCCTGATCACGGTCAAGGAAGGCGCCAGCGAAGACGAAGTGCTTGAGCTGCTGCATCGCAATCGCATCGAGAAAGTTCTCGTGGTCAACGACCAGTTCGAGTTGCGCGGCATGATCACGGTGAAGGACATCCAGAAATCGCGTGACAACCCGAATGCGTGCAAGGACGACCACGAGCGCCTGCGTGTCGGTGCGGCAGTCGGTACCGGCGGCGATACCGAAGAAAGAGTCGCGGCACTGGTCGATGCCGGCGTCGATGTGATCATCGTCGATACCGCGCACGGCCACTCGCAAGGCGTGCTCGACCGCGTGCGCTGGGTCAAGCAAAATTTCCCGAACCTGCAATTGATCGGCGGCAATATCGTCACCGGCGATGCGGCGCGGGCGCTGGCCGATGCCGGTGCCGATGGCGTGAAAGTGGGTGTTGGTCCCGGTTCGATTTGCACGACGCGTATCGTCGCCGGCGTCGGTGTGCCGCAGATCACCGCGATCTCGATGGTCGCCGAAGCGCTCAAGCATACCGACGTTTCACTGATCGCCGATGGCGGGATTCGTTACTCGGGTGATATCTCCAAAGCCTTGGTCGCGGGCGCGAACTGCGTGATGATCGGCGGCATGTTCGCCGGCACCGAAGAAGCACCCGGTGAGGTCGAGTTGTACCAAGGCCGTTCGTACAAGAGTTATCGCGGCATGGGTTCGCTCGGCGCGATGCAGAAAGGCTCGAAGGATCGTTATTTTCAGGATGAAACCGACGCCGACAAACTCGTGCCCGAAGGCATCGAAGGACGCGTGCCGTATCGCGGACCTTTGCGCAGCATCATCCATCAGCTCGTCGGCGGTTTGCGTGCGAGCATGGGTTATGTCGGGTGTGGCACGGTCGAGGAATTGCGCAGCAAACCGCAGTTCGTGCGCGTGACCAGCGCGGGCGTGCGCGAGAGCCACGTGCACGATGTCGCGATCACCAAGGAAGCGCCG
>JANXUW010000312.1 GCA_025351985.1 Pseudolysobacter sp. | reverse complement strand
CGCGAACTGGCGTGGCCGCTGTATTTGCTGATCGTCGCGCTGGCGTTTGCACTCGGTGTCTGGGCCAGCGAAAAGATCGTGCGCCGATTGCAGCTCGACGATCCCGGCGTGATCGTCTGGGATGAATTTGTCGGTCAATGGATCGCGTTGATCGCGGCACCACACGACTGGCGCTGGATTATCGTCGCCTTCGTTCTATTCCGATTCTTCGACGTGCTCAAACCGTGGCCGGTATCTCTGGCTGATCGTCGCATCAAGGGTGGTTTCGGCGTGATGTTCGACGACGTACTCGCCGGAATCTACGCGCTGCTCGTATTGCAATTTGCGGCGCACTGGTTGAAATAAAAAACGCGTCGCGCTTATTCCGGCGGCAGCAACTTGCCCGGATTGAGAATGCCGTCGGGATCGAATTGCGCCTTGATCCGACGCATCAGTTGCAGCGTCACCGGATCGAGCGCCAGCGGCAGGAAATCGCGTTTCGCCAAACCGATGCCGTGCTCGCCCGATAGCGTGCCGTCGAGTTCGAGCACGAGCGCAAATACCGCTCTGAGGCAGTCCGGCGCATTCGCTGCCTGGATCGGATCTTCCGGTCGATACAACATGTTGACATGCATATTGCCGTTGCCGGCGTGACCGAAGTTCACAATGGGAATTTGATACTTTGTGGAAATTTTGCGCAATCCGGTTATCAACGCGGGCAGGTTGGAAACCGGCACGACCACGTCTTCGTTGATTTTCCTTGGCGCGATCTTGCGCAGCGCTGGCGACAGCGCCTTGCGCGCCGCCCACAACGTCGCGACTTGCGCCGCCGTTTCTGCCGCGACGAGTTCGATCAAACCCTCGCCGCGCGCAGCCTGCGACACCGCGTCGACGGCTTCCGGCAACGCCTGCGGCTGACCATCGACTTCGATCAGCAACATCGCTGCGGCTTGCGGAATCGCCTCGCCAGCGTGCGCACGCGCGAGACGCAGCGCTTCGTCGTCGAGGAACTCCAGCGCGCACGGTATGACCGGTTGCGCCATGATGCGCGCCACTGCGGCGGCGGCGGCTTCGATGCTGTCGTAGGTGGCGCGCAGGGTGCGTTTGGCGGCGGCCAGCGGCGTGAGTTTGAGTGTGGCTTCGGTGATGATCGCGAGCGTGCCTTCGGAGCCGATCAGCAGCCGCGTGAGGTCGTAGCCGGTCGCGCCCTTGCTGGTGTAGACGCCGCAGCGAAACTCTTCGCCGGCGCCAGTAATGGCGCGCAGGCCCAGCGTGTTTTCGCGCGGGCTGCCGTATTTCACCGCGCGCGGTCCGGCCGAGTTGCATGCGAGATTTCCACCAATGCTGCAGAACGGCGCGCTGGTCGGATCGGGCGGCCAGAAAAATCCGAGCGGCGCGAGTGCGGCTTGCAGATCGCCATTCAGCACACCGGCTTCGACCACGGCATAACGGTTATCGACATCAATACGCAGGATGCGGTTCATGCGCTCGAACGACAACACCACACCGCCGGAAATCGGCACGGTTGCACCCGTGGTATTGGTGCCGCGGCCACGCGCGGTCAGCGGCACACGCGCGTTGCGACACAGTCGCACCAGCGCCAATATTTGCTCATGCGTGTGGGCGAATGCCACCGCGTCCGGCGTGACCTGGCCGCGCGAATTGTCGTAGCCGTAGGCGTAGCAGTCGGTCGCTTCGGTCAGCAACGCATCGGCTGGGAACAAGCCGTGCAGTTGCTTGAGAAAATCGGCGCTGAGGTTCATGTCTCGAATATTGCTCATCCGAATCGCGCTTGTTTCGCGTCGAGATTAAAATTTTCGTCATTCCAGCCTGCGCTGGAATGACGAGCTTGAAAGCGCCAAGTGCCGCTCACGCAAACGCATCGAATGCACTGCGCTGCCAATCGATATGCGGCTGCTGCGGCGTGCCGCTGCATGACACCACGTCGAACCGGCACGGCTGTTGCGCGAACTGCGGTTGCGCCTGCAGATACAACGATGCGGTGCGGATCAATTTCGTGCGTTTGCCGGCGCCGACCGAGGCCGCGCCATCGCCGAGCGCGGCACGGTCGCGATAACGGACCTCGACAAAAACCAGCGTGTCGGCATCGCGCATGATGAGGTCGATTTCACCAAAGCGACTGGAATAATTTCGTGTCAGCAATTGCAGTTTTGCACGCTGCAAATAGGCCAGCACGATGTCTTCCCAGATATCGCCGGTGGCGCGCATCGACGCGGTCGCGCTACGGTGCGCTGCTCAAGGTCAGCTCGCCGTTGATCGCGCGCGCGTTGCCGTTTTCGAATTGCGCCCAGATCAGCAAACGCTGCACGCGGCCATACGCGTCGATCGAAAGCTGGCCGGTCGCGCCGGGCTGGTAACTTTCCTGTTGGCCGCGCAGCGAATCGAGATACGGCAACAGGTTGTAGGCATCAAGGCCAAGCGCAAACAGGCGCGCGCTCACACCGCGTGCAGTCGGCAAATTGCGCGCGAGTTCGCTGCGCAGCGGCACCCCCGCGGCGATATCGAACAACCACGGCGCATCGCAAAACTGCACGCCGTCGAGATCGCGGTCGAGCCCCTGCGTGGCGCTGCCGGCATACACATGCGAGGTGGCGAACACCGGTAATTTGTAACCGGCAATCTTCACCTGCGGCAGCAGCAGGCGCGCTTGTTGCGGACGCATGCTGATGAAGATGCCGCCATCGGCAACGGGCGCAGCATCGCTATCGCCAGTGGTCGGCGCGGCGATCTTTGCGGTAGAAAAATCCGCCAGCGCCTGCTTGATCGGGCTGCTGTAATTGATGTCGGCATCACGCACGCGTGCTTCGCCGAGAATACGGCCGCCGCGTTGTTCGAATTGTGCGCGGAACGCGAGCGCCGCGCGCTCGGCCCATTCGTCGGTCGCGGCAAAAATGGCGGCTCGCGTGATGCCGCGCGCGATCATGTGTTCGGCTGCTTGCGCGCCTTCCGCATCCGGCAGCAAGCCGAATTCGACGCTGCCCGATGGCGGATTTTCGCCGCTGTCGGGATGGTTCAGCGCGAGCACCGGCACGCGCAGATTGCCCTGACGAAAAAGTTCGGCGACGGCTTCTTTCGACAGCGGCCCGGCCACGCGCTCGGCGCCGTCGTTCACCGCGCGCTGGTAGGCGGCAACGGAATCCTGCGGTGTCAGCCCGGCATCGTAACTGCGGATTTCCGGGCGCTGCTCGGGCGCGTCGGCAAAATACGCGGCGAAAAAACCGTCGCGGATCGATTGCGCCACCGAGCGCAGCGGCCCATCGGCGGGCAGCAACAGCGCGACCAGGTGCACGGGTTTGTAGCCCTCACGCGTCATGCGGTTGTTCTGGTCCGGCGTGAGTGTTCCGATCGGCAACGCGGGGTTCGGAATCTGCTGCGGCAACGCTTGGCCGTTCTTGCGCAACGCGCGTTCGATCCACGGCAGCAGCGGATCATTGCCGGTCAGCGCCTGCGCCTGGCGCTGCAGCACATCGGCTGGCGCTTTGGCCAGGGTCTCGACGATCTGCGTACGATTCTGCTCGCGGTCGCCATCGCTCAGCCAGCGATCCAGTTGCAGGCGCGTGCGCGCGCTGCCGATCGGATCGGCATTGGCGTTCTGCGCGCGCGCGCGCAGTTCGAGCAGCCGCAGGCGCAACGGCATCGGCAGGCCGTTGTCGCTGCTGCCGAGCAATTCCACGGCGCGGTGCGCGTCCTTGCGGCTCAGCGCGATCTCGGCTTCGAGCAGGTCGTAGCGGATGATTTCGTCGTCGGCGAGCTTGCGCCGCTTCACGTCTTCGAGCGCACGCGCGGCGGCTTCGAGATCACCTTCCTGGCGCAACGCTTCGGCGGCGCGCAGGTGGTAATACGCCCGATCGGCAAACGGCTGGTCGCCAAGGTCGAGATAGGCTTGCGCGGCGCCGTGGAAGTCGCCCTTGCGGATGAGCTGTTCGGCGTGCGCCGCCTCGGCGCTGTCGTCGCCGCGCGTGCCGATGCTGCCGCAGCCGGCCAGCAGCGCGCACAACAGCAGGGTCGGCCAATGCCGGAACAGGGCGGGCGGCGATAAGGTCATGTGGACGCATCCGAGTGTCGAAGATACGGATAATAGCGGATTGAATTGCATGCCGACGCAAAGTGCCGATTCAGCGACGAGCACAAACGCAAACCTTGCCGGCGATCGCAGCCTGTAAACTGCAGCGCACGCAGCGTTCGTGAACCGCACCGCAGCCTGGTCGCGCGCGTGGCATGCAATCCCACACATCACAGGAAACCACATCATGCAACCCATCGGCACGCTTTGGGTGGTCGCCACGCCGATCGGCAATCTTGGGGATCTGTCGCCGCGCGCGCAGAAAACGCTGGCCGAGGTGGAATTGATTGCCGCCGAAGATACACGCCACAGTCATGCCTTGCTCGCGCATTACAACATCGGCACGCGCTGCATCGCGCTGCACGAACACAACGAGCGCGAGCAATGCGAGAAGCTGGTCGCCGACTTGCTCGCGGGCAAGAACATCGCGTTGATTTCGGATGCGGGCACGCCGCTGATTTCCGATCCGGGATTTCGTCTCGTGCGCGCGGCGCGCGGCGCGGGCGTGGCGGTGCGACCGCTGCCCGGGCCATGTGCGGCGATCGCCGCGTTATCCGTGGCCGGCCTGCCCAGCGATCGATTTGTGTTCGAAGGATTTCTGCCGGCGAAATCGAGCGCACGCATCCAGCGCCTGCGCGAACTCGGCGGCGAAACACGCACGCTGATTTTCTACGAATCGAGTCATCGTGTGCGCGAATCGCTGGCCGACATGCTGGCTGTATTTGGCGAGCAGCGCTCGGCCGTACTCGCGCGCGAGTTGACCAAGATGTTCGAAACCGTGCTCGACGCGTCTCTGGCCGAGTTGCTCGCAAAAGTGGATGCCGACAGCAATCAGCAGCGCGGCGAGTTCGTGCTGATCGTCGGTGGCGCGGAGGAGGAGGGCGGCGACGGTCGACTCGCCGAAGGCCGGCGTGTATTCGCGTTGCTGCGCGCCGAATTGCCGCCGAGCCAGGCAGCCAAGCTGGCGGCGGCGATCAGCGGTGCGCCGCGCAAGGCGTTGTATACGATCCAGCAGGACGAGTGATACGCCACATTCTTTGCCAGGCGAATTCCGCCCGCCAGGAATCGCATCCGCAACGTATTACGCCAGGCAATAAAAAAGCGGCAATGACGTAGGTCATTGCCGCTCGCATAACTCTCAAATCCGACGCTAAGACAGCCGCTGCCAAATCACGGCAGCGGCTGCGGTTCGTCTCATGGACAGGTTTCGAAGCCGTCCAGGAAAATCACGTCGGTGAACAGCGCCGTATTCGCGGTCGCGCTGTTGTTGGACGTGTCAGGATCGCTGCTGCTGGCCGAGACGACACCGTTGAATACGATCGGATTGCTGCCGCTGTAAGCGGGCGGTACACATACCGTCGTGGTCACGGTTTTACTCTGGTTCGGCGCGAGGGTGCCGAACGTGCACGGGAACGTGCTTGTGCAATCGCCGCTGTTGCTGGCAAAGGTCACGCCACTCGGCAAGGTGCTGTCGAGTTGCACGGCAGTGGCCGCGGCCGGGCCGTTGTTGGTCACGGTGTAGGTGTAGACGATGGGCTTGCCGGGTGGCGCTGTCGCCGGCACACTGATCGTGAGCTGCACATCCGCACCCGTGCCGCTGATTGCAGTATTCACCGTGGCCGTGTTGTTGGCCGGTATCGCATCGTTGGCATCGCTGGTCACGTTGGCGGTATCGACGATCATGGTGCTGGGGTTGTAGCCCGACGGGATGGCGTAAGTGATGGTCGTGGTCTTGCTCACGCCATTGCCGAGGCCGACGAAACTGCATGGCAAGGTGGTGCAACCGCCGGTGACCGAGACGAGGGTCAATCCCGCCGGCGTCGGGTTGGTCAGCACGACATTCTGTGCCGTATCCGGACCGTTGTTGGTGAGCGTGACGACGTAGGAAACATTGTTGCCGACAGTCGCCGTGGTGGGGCCGGTGTTGGTCACTGCCAGATCCGCATTCGGCGTACCGATGGCGGCGTTTGGCAGCGGCCACACCCAGGCACCGCGCGAGCGGGTGAACGCCGCGAGCGTGGTGAAGCCACGATCGACCACGAGCTCCCAGACCATCGCGCGCGGGAAGCCCTCGAACGCGTACCACACCGGCGAATTGGCCTTGATGTCATCGGTGTAGTACAGGCCCCAGTCGGTACCGGCGAACACCTGCTGCGGCAGGTTCGGGTTCGGCATGATCTGCTCGACCGGGACATTCGGCAGGTTGCCGGTCTTGTCCTTCCAGGTGAAGCTCGGGCAGTTGTAGGCCGAGCAGGTGACCTGGAACACGTGACCCGGCTGTGCCGGCGTGTTCTGGTTGAAACCACCGACGGCGGCATACGCCACCAGCGCGTTGTTCGGATCGAAGCGCACGCCGAAGATCGGGCGGTTCGGCAACACGTTGTTGTTGTCGGTGACGTTGACCGCGTTCGCACAGTTCGGGTCGGTCGCCGGCAGCGTCGCCGGGCAACTCGCCGTTGCTGCAGTGCCGAGGCCGAACACGATCTGCACGTTGCCGTCGTTGGTGCCGACCGCCGCAACCGTCGGGTCGGAGAACGAATACG
>JANXUW010000398.1 GCA_025351985.1 Pseudolysobacter sp. | reverse complement strand
CACCTGCATCAATCCGCCCAGTCCAGGGCCGTTGCTTTGACCGCTGCCGAGCACGGAATTGAGCATGTCGGAGATACCGCCGCCACTCTGCTGCGTGCGTTGCACATCCTGGTTCAACACGCCGCCGACGCCATTCGGATCGAGGCCGTGGCGCTGGCTCATGTTGCTGAGCGCGCAGAGCACAAGCGGGGCGAGGATCGCCATCAGTTGCGCCGAATTCTGCGAACCGAGGCCGGTGGCCTGTCCCAATCCTTGCGTGGCGTTGCTTTGGTTGTTGCCGAAGATATGGCTGAGGATGGCGCCGCCCATTCCGCCCATATTGCTGCCCGCGCCACCGCCGTCGCCGCCGAGCAATCCGCCGAGCAGGCTGCCGATGTCGGTGCCGGCATGCGCGCCAAGAGCGTCGTGCAGATCCTGCGCGCCCTGCGGCGTGCTGGCGTTCTGGCTCAATCCGCCGACGATCAACGGCAGCGCGTGTTCGATCGCGTTGCGCGCCTGATCGGGATCGGTGCCGAGCTGGCCGGCAATCGCATCGATGTGCTGCTGGTCGAGCTGGCCCATTACATTGTCAATCAGACTGTTCATTGGTATTGGCCTGTCGTTAGGGCTGGGATAAATCAGACGCGCAGACTAGCATCGCGCGCGGCTGACGATTGCAAGAATTTGTGAACCTTTCAACGCGGTATTGCGATGCAACTATCCTCATTGTAAGCATGCTGCCACGCGACGATAATCTGCCCCGACCGATATTACGCCCGCTTGCGGCCAACTGCGTGATCCTGTCGGCAGAATCGATATCCAAACCGTTCCGCCTGCGGCAATCGCCATGCATCCTCCTCCGCAAAAGCTGCAGACACGCTACGCCGCCTCGCTGCCGCAGAAGCACGCAGAGTTGTCGCGCGCGTGGGCGGAGCTGCAAACGCAGCCTGATGATATTGCGCTGGGCGAAGAACTCAATAGTCGCCTGCATCGCTTGAGCGGGTCGGCCGGTGCCTACGGTTATTTGCGCCTCGGCGACGTGGCGCAACGGCTCGACGAGCGTTTGCGCGACTGGCGCGAAACCGCGCCGGCGTTGCGCAGTTCGACGCACGAATTGGTCGAGAGTCTGCGTATCGATGTGGCCCTGTTGCTTGACGAGTTGATGCATCCGCAATCGCCGCAAACTTGACTCGGTGGTTGCAACAGAACCATGAAGCCGCGCCTGTGGTATGCACCACGAGCGATGCTATCGCCGCTGTTTTGTGGCTCTGCATGCCATGATCATCCGTGCTGCGATCAGCCCCCGCGCTTGTTGCCGGCAGCGCGATGCGGCTATGCTGCCGCGTCGTCGCCTGCACTGCGCAGGCCGGCGGAGTCGGTTGTCTGATCGATTCCACTTTCAGCGATTTCTGTCATGAGCAATTATCCTCCCGTTTCCCTGATAGGCGTTCCCACCGATATCGGCGCCGGTCATCGCGGCGCATCGATGGGGCCGGAAGCCTTGCGTGTTGCCGGCTTGACCGCCGCGTTGCTCGATCGCGGCCTGGACGTCATCGACCGCGGCAATCTGTCCGGCCCGATCAATCCGTGGCAGCCGCCGCACGAGGGTTATCGGCATCTGCCGGAAGTCATCGCATGGAATCGCGCGGTGATGCACGCCGTCGCCGCAGAGCTGGCACTCAAGCGCATGCCGATCATGCTCGGCGGCGATCATTGCCTCGCCATCGGTTCGATCACCGCGGTCGCGCAGCACTGCCGCGAGGTCGGCAAACGGCTGGTGGTGGTGTGGCTCGATGCGCATGCAGATTTCAATACCAGTGCGATTACGCCATCAGGGAATATCCACGGCATGCCGGTCGCGTGCCTGTTTGATCATGGCCCGGATGCGTTGACGCACCTCGGCGGCAGCAGTCCGGTGCTGAGCGCGAAGCAATTGCGTCAGGTTGGAATTCGTTCGGTCGACGCCGGCGAAAAACGTCTGGTCAAGGAAGTCGGGCTGGATATTTACGACATGCGTTACATCGACGAAATCGGGGTCAAGCGCTCGATGGAAGAGGTGTTGTCCGGTCTCGATAAAAACACCCATTTGCATCTCAGTTTCGATGTCGACTTTCTCGATCCGGCGATCGCGCCCGGCGTTGGCACCACGGTGCCTGGCGGGCCGAATTATCGCGAAGCACAACTCGTAATGGAGATGATCGCCGACACGGGTCTGCTCGGTTCGCTCGATATCGTCGAGCTGAATCCGGCGTTCGACGTGCACAACCAGACCGCCGCGCTGGCGGTGGATCTGGTCGAAAGCCTGTTCGGCAAATCGACCTTGATGCGCGAGTAGCGCATCAAGGTCGTCCTGGACAGGGAATGGTCAGGACCCAGAACCATGGATGGAAAATCCGATGCGCGAGTAGGGCAGCAAGGTCGTCTTGTATTGCTGAAGTATCAGGATGCCGGATCCGGCACAAATCCCTGCGGAAACGGTTGCGGTTCGCTGGCGATCGGCTTCGGCATCGGGATCACACCGCGTGCGACGAGGTTTCGATAACTGTCGTACCAGATCGAAACCACTTCGTTCGGCTGCGATCCGGCGCGCTCGAAACTGGTGTAACTGACGTACGACGATTCGCGCGCGCCGTGTCCGGTGCCCAGCGATTCTTCGCGTTTTTCCGCGCGCTGCGCGAGCCGCCCATCGGCCGCTTGCTGCATCGGCGCGGGAGCACTGGTGACTTTCGCCGCTCCAGCAGCATTGCTGGCGGGTGGCGATGCCGCGGCGGTATCGGCGGTGGCACTTTCCGCATCGGCACGACGTGTTCTCGAACCGGTGACTTCCGCACTTTCCATGGGTTGATCTCCGCTCTTTTTCGGTTCAGCGGCGGCGATCTTGTCCTCGCGCCAGATTGGTTTTTGTTTCTCGCGGAACACCGCCACGCCGATCACGCCGACGTTGTTTGCGCGCCCGGTGCGTGCCGCATAACTATTGCTGAGCGCAGTGAAATTGAACTGCGCGACTTCCGCCACGCTCTTGCGCCAGCCATTGATTTCGGTGCTTTGATACGGCGCCAGCACGTAGCCGGTTTGCTCGGGATTGGCGGTTTCGCCGCTGACTGCGTTCACGCCATCCACCGACAACACCGCCATCACACGTTCGCCGGTGCGATTGCTCATGTGCACTGAATACCGATGGCCGGGAATGCCGACAACGTAGAGCTTGCCGTCGCGTGTCAGCGGGCTCAGCGTGGCACCGGTGTCGCGATCGACCAGGCTCAGGTCGAGCAGCGATCCGGCATGCAGCGATGCGCAGGATAGCAATGATGCGGCGAATAACGGCAACAGACTTTTCATGACGCACTCCATCGGGTTGAGGTGCGAAGTGAAACGCGGCGCTGGCGAAAGCGGGGTTAAGTGAATCCGCATCCATTACACTAAGCCGGATATTCACGGCTTCGACACGAGTTTATGAGCAGTCAGAGACACCTTACCGGCATCACCACGTCGGGCACGCCGCACCTCGGCAATTATGTCGGCGCGATTCGTCCGGCGATAACCGCAAGCCGGCAACCGGGCGCGAGTTCGTTCTATTTTCTCGCCGATTATCATGCGCTGATCAAGTGCGACGAGCCGGAGCGCATTCAACGTTCGACCCTGGAAATTGCCGCGACCTGGCTCGCGCTCGGCCTCGATCATGAAAAAGTATATTTTTACCGGCAGTCGGATATTCCCGAAATTCCCGAGCTGACCTGGCTGCTGACTTGCGTCACCGCGAAGGGATTGTTGAATCGCGCGCATGCCTATAAAGCCGCGACCGATGCGAATCGCGCGAGTGACGAAGACATCGACGCCGGCATCAACGCCGGCTTGTACATGTATCCGGTGCTGATGGCGGCCGACATTCTGATGTTCAACGCGGCGCGTGTGCCGGTCGGGCGCGACCAGATCCAGCACATCGAAATGGCACGCGATATCGGCCAGCGTTTCAATCACATTTACGGCGAACATTTTGTGCTGCCCGAAGCGGTGATCGAGGAAAATGTCGCGACCTTGCCCGGCCTCGACGGACGCAAGATGTCGAAGAGTTACAACAACACGATTCCGCTGTGGTTGCCGCAGAAGGAATTGAAAAAAGCGATCCTCGGCATCGTCACCAATTCGCAGACGCCGGGCGAGCCGAAAGATCCGGACGAGTCGCATGTGTTCACGTTGTACCAGGCGTTTGCGAGCGCGGAAGAAACTGCGTCGATGCGAGCGGCGTTTGCCGAAGGTATCGGCTGGGGCGATGCCAAGCAGAAACTTTTCGAACGCATCGACAGCGAGTTGTCCGCCGCGCGCGCGCGTTACGAAACCTTGATGGCGCAGCCCGACGAGATCGAGAATATCCTGCTTGCCGGTGCGGCCAAGGCGCGTGAAATCGCGACACCGTTGATGACAAAGCTGCGCGCGGCGGTCGGATTGCGCCGGTTGATCAAGGCGCAGCCGATTGTCGTGAAATTGGCGGCGGAAGCAACAGCTGGTGCAACGACGACGGCGGAATTGACGGTCGCGCGCAAACTCGCGCGCTTTATTTCCTACCGCGAGAAAAGCGATCACAAGTTTTACTACAAGGTCGCCGCGGCCGACGGCACGTTGCTGTTGCAAAGCGTGCCTTTCGCCACGCCGCAGGAAAGCGGGCGCGCGATCATCGTGCTCAAGTCGATTCCCGCCGATGCGCTGATCACGCAATCGAGCGGCGCGGACTGGCAGGTACATTCCAGCGATGGCAAGTTGCTCGGCACGAGTGTCGACCCCGAGCGTTTGCGTAGCGAACTCGAAACCCTGCGGCTGAGCGAGGCCTGAGCCATGCGTTATCTCGCCCTGCTATTGCAGTTGCCGCTGTTCGCAATTTTCGTGTGGATTTATCTGAGCGTGCCGCGCGATCTCGCCCGTAGTCGGGCGCGTCGCTTATACGACATCGCCGCGATCCTGCTGGCGCTGCTGGCCAGCGTTCTGGCCATGCTGTTTGCGTACGATGCCGACATCGGCCACGTCGGTTTGATCTGGAAACAAGTCGCCGCGGTGCTCGCCGCGTTCCACTCGTTTCCGCTCGTGCTGGCGATTGCGTGGTTCGTGCGCGGGCGCGTTTTTGGCGCCGCGCCGA
>JANXUW010000394.1 GCA_025351985.1 Pseudolysobacter sp. | reverse complement strand
AACATCAACCATGACTGGCTGGTGCGCAATGTCCCAATGGACACGGCGATCCTGCGCAAATGGTTGAAGGCTGGTGTCATCTACCAAGGCCAGCTTCAGGCGACCCATGCTGGAACACCGCAAGGCGGGATCATTTCCCCGACCTTGGCGAATGTGGTGCTGAATGGACTGGAGTCGCAACTGATTGCACACCTCGGTGAGCAGTTCGGCGTGACGAAAGCCAAGAAGTTGCTCGTGCACGTGGTGCGCTATGCGGATGATTTTGTGATCACGGCTCGCTCTCAAGAGCTGCTGGAGTCCGAAGTCAGGCCTTGGGTGGAAGCATTCCTCGCGGAACGCGGGTTGCAATTGTCTGAGGAGAAAACGCGAGTGACTCACGTGACCGAGGGCTTCGACTTCCTGGGATGGAACTTTCGCAAATATACCAATGGAAAGTTGCTGATCAAGCCGAGCAAGAAAAACGCGCAAGCGTTCTATCGCAAGGTCAAGGAGGTCATCAGTACCAATAAAACGGCGAAGCAGGAGAACCTCATACGCCTGCTGAATCCGATACTGCGAGGCTGGGCAAATTATCACAGCCCCGTAGTAGCCAAAGCGGCGTTCAGCCGACTGGAGCACCTGATATTCCGGGCGCTCTGGAGATGGAGTAAGCGACGACACCCGAGGAAGAGCGCTGCATGGGTTCGGAAGAAATATTTTCCGCCGACCGGCAATCAAGCTTGGGTGTTTTCGACCACAGCGACCAAGGACGATGGCAAACAGATCCGGGCGACCCTGTATCCGTTGAGCGGTACGGTCATTCGGCGGCACAGAAAGATCAAAGGGGAGTTCAACCCCTTTGATCCCGCCGAGGAAATGTATGGCGAGAAGCTGCGGCAGGAACGTCTGTTGAATGACAGACGTCACCGAACGCAGTGGACCGCCCTCTACAAATCGCAAGCGGGAATGTGTCCGTTATGCAAAGGAAAGATAACGAAGGACACCGGCTGGCATGACCATCACATCGAACACCGCGTGCATGGCGGATCAGATGGCCTTTTCAATCGAGTACTATTGCATCCTGTATGTCACGCAAGGGTTCATAGCCTTGGATTGACAGTAACCAAACCGGCCCTCTAGGGGGCTTTGTCATAAACTCGAGCCGTGTGCGGGGAAACTCGCATGCACGGTTCTAAGGGAGGGACAGGCCAGTAATGGCCTGTCCCTACCCGATTCCCGATAACGCAGCCATGAGCACGATTCCCGCCCTCGAAGTCACCGATCTACGCAAAACCTACGCCACCGGCGTGCAGGCCCTCAAGGGCATCACGCTAAGTGTGCAACCCGGCGATTTTTTCGCCTTGCTCGGGCCGAACGGTGCGGGAAAATCCACCTTGATCGGCATCCTCAGTTCGCTGGTCAATTCGAGTGGCGGATCGGCGCGCGTATTTGGCGTCGACATCCACAGCCACCGCAGCGAAGCGATGCGTTTGATCGGTCTGGTGCCGCAGGAAATCAACTTCAACCAGTTCGAAAAACCGTTCGACATCTGCGTCAACCAAGCAGGTTTCTACGGCGTGGCGCGCAGCGAAGCGCGGCTGCGTGCCGAACGTTACCTGAAGGAGTTGTCGTTGTGGGACAAGGCGCAGATGCCATCGCGCACGTTGTCCGGCGGCATGAAACGGCGCCTGATGATTGCACGCGCAATGATGAACGAGCCGCGTTTGCTGATCGTCGACGAACCCACCGCCGGCGTCGATATCGAAGTGCGCCGCTCGATGTGGAAGTTCATCACCGGCATCAACGAGGCCGGCACGACGGTAATCCTGACCACGCATTATCTTGAGGAAGCCGAGCAGCTTTGCCGCAATATCGCGATCATCGACCGCGGCACCATCATCGAGAACACCGCGATGAAAGTTCTGCTGTCGAAGCTCGATGTCGAGACTTTTGTGCTCGATCTCGCCAGCCCGAGCGACAACCTGCCCGCGGTGCCGGGCGTCAAGCTCGTGCGTATCGATGCGCAAACACTCGAAGCGGAAATGTCGCGTTCGCATGATCTCAATTCACTGTTCGCCGCGCTCACGAGCCAGGGCATCGTGGTGACCTCGATGCGCAACAAGACCAACCGGCTCGAAGAACTTTTCCTGCGTCTGGTCGAGGCCGGCAAGGTCGATCCGTCGGTGCTGGCCGCAGCGAAAGGAGCAGCAGCATGAACTCGCACAGCAACCTGGTCGCGCTCGGCACGATTCTGATCCGTGAAATCTCGCGCATCCTGCGCATCTGGACGCAGACGCTATTGCCGTCGGCGATCACCATGACGCTGTATTTCGTGATCTTCGGCAGCATGATCGGCGGACGCATCGGCGAGATTCGCCCCGGCATCAACTACATCGATTATTTGTCGCCGGGCCTGATCATGATGAGCGTGATCACCAACAGTTACGGCAATATCAGCTCGTCGTTCTTCGGCGCGAAATTCCAGCGTTACATCGAGGAAATGCTGGTCTCACCGATGCCGGGCTGGGTGATCCTGACCGGTTATGTCGGCGCCTCGGTGCTGCGCGGCCTGATCGTGGCGGTGATCGTGCTGGTGATTTCGCTGTGTTTCACGCATGTGCATTTGTATCACCCGCTGGTCACGCTTTCGACCGTGCTGCTGACCGCAGTCGTGTTCGCGCTGGCGGGTTTCATCAACGCGATCTATGCCAAGAAATTCGACGATGTCGCATTGATTCCGACCTTCGTACTCACGCCGTTGACTTACCTCGGCGGTGTGTTTTATTCGGTCGATCAACTCTCGCCGCTGTGGCACGGCATTTCGCTGGCAAACCCGATCCTGTACATGGTCAACGCGTTTCGCTACGGCCTGCTCGGTATCAGCGATATCAGCCTGGGCATTGCCTATGCGGTGATGCTCGGTTTTGCCGTGGTGCTGACGGCGATCAGTTTGAACCTGCTCAAGCGCGGCGTCGGTCTGCGCAGCTGATACGCGATTCGCGCATGTTGCCGCGCGAAATATTCCTCGGCGGCATCGAGTTGCGATGCCGTCGAGGATGAACCGAATCCATCAGTCAGATTCGATCAAATTTTGATGCGATCAAATCCCGCTACGCGGTGACACCCAACCGCGGCACCACACTGTCAGCGCGAACAGCAGCGACAAGGCAATGCCGGCCCAAACCGACAATGTCGGAATCGGTCGTGCAATCGCCGCGGGCGCTACCGGTGCCGGCTTGAACACATACGTGCCGGCTTCTGCGGCGAATGCAAACATACGGCCGTCCGGCGCCAGCGCGAGCTTGCGCACCGAGAATCCGGTTTCATGGCGTACGCTGAACACCGGCGCCTGCTTGTTGCTGACATCGATTTCGTCCACACCGTTTTCGTTGCCGACATACGCCATCTCGCCGACCACGCTCACCGCATGCGCCGAGTTGTAATCCGGCAGCTGCGCATTGCCCGGCAACATCACGCTGCCGAGCAGC
>JANXUW010000393.1 GCA_025351985.1 Pseudolysobacter sp. | reverse complement strand
ACTTCACCTCGAGCGCGCCGCTCCAGTTTTTGCTGTCCACGCCCTCGGGAAATGTCAGCGTCTGCGCCGGCACCTTGTTCGAGTAGGTGATCTGGCCGTTGAGGTTGTACAAATTGTTGCCGCACAGGAAACCCACTTCGTTCGGATCGAGCAGGATTTCGTAATGCACCAGATTGCCGTTCTGATCGACCAGCGGGCCGCTGAACGCCTGGTCGACTTCGGTGAGTTTCGCGAGATCGGCCAGATCGATTTCACCGACCGCGCTGACGTTGGCGAGCACGCGCGATGCACGCGGACTGACGCTGGCATTTTGCAACAACGCCGGCAGCGGCGGCAGGCCGTGCATCGGCGGTACCGTGGTATCTCGTGCGAGACTTAGCGCTTGTTTTTCGGCGGGCAGGCGACAGGCCGCCGGGGTTTTTCCATCGAGACGGAAGATGTCACTGCTCTCGCGAAACAACGTCCAGTGCGGCGCACCGAAATTCGTGTCGGTCAGATTCGGCGCGGGCTGGCCGGCGTCGCTGGTCGGCCAGTTGAGCGCGAGAAACATCTGCCACGCATTCAGATCAAACA
Organism: Pseudolysobacter sp.; assembly: GCA_025351985.1. Classification (GTDB taxonomy): domain Bacteria; phylum Pseudomonadota; class Gammaproteobacteria; order Xanthomonadales; family Rhodanobacteraceae; genus Pseudolysobacter. The sequence continues at coordinate 9,103 of JANXUW010000393.1, read as the reverse complement.
GGCGCTGCACGTCGGAAAAATGTTTTTCGGCTTCGAGTTTTTTCTGCAACGCGACATCGACATCACCAGGTAATGCCGGCGCGAGCTTGGGCGCGAAGTTCGGAAAGCTCGCCAGATACGGCGCCGTGGCAGCGGCGGCAGGTGACGCAACTGGCGCATCGGCAGCGAAGGCAAAACCCGCAGTGCCGAGACAAGCGAGCGCGAGCCACAGGCCCGACAATTTTCCTGCCCCCAAGCGGCGATTCGGTGGCTGGTGGTGGATGGAAGCAACGTGATCATTCTTCATGATAAGCCCCGTGGATCGAAGAAAAAGTGGATATTGCGCCGAGTTTTTCCGATGCCGAATCGCTTTGCGCCAGCATCGAGATCACCAACCTTCGCTGCCTCGGCAAGGTTGTTCCGCAGTCATCAGACGTGTTGGTGTTTTGTTGCTGGCAATGCGATTGCGGATCGATATTCCACGCGGAATCACGGTGCCGTTGCCGGATGGATTTCCCCTGTCTTTTTGGCGACCAAGCGCAACCGCGCCGCAAGCAAACGACGTGGCGGGCTGGTCAATATGTTGCATGTCGCTCCCCTGAGTCATGTCCATTTCGGACATTGCCGAACAGTTGGATGTCGGCGCGTTTATTCTCTTCAACGAAGGAGTGTTGTCTGTGCCGAAAGTCTCACCACGTGAATTTTTCGTGTAGCGATCGGTGTGCACATGACATCGCACGAGTCGCCGGGAAGGCGATACCGGTGCACGCGAATATTCGCTGCGATCGCGGTATCGGTGACGTTTCAACTGCGCGCATTCAGTGCTGATAGTGCGACGCCACTTGCCAGGAACTCCCGACAGGTGGCGAATTTTTGAAAGGCGATGCGATGCGGCGCGTTTTTGCAATGATCGGAGAAACGCCCTGCTTCAAGCGCAGAGAGTTTTATTCAAGGCGTCGGCCCTTGTCCGAGATATTGTCTGAAATAGTCGATCATCTGGTGATACGCATAACGTGTCTGCGCCATGCCTTCGGTATCCCAGCCGTGCGGCGCATTCGGCAACGGCGTGAGACGCACATCCTTGCCTTGCAGAATCAGACGCTGAGTCAGCGTTACCGAATCCTTGAACAGCACGATCTGGTCGCGCATGCCGTGCAGCAGCATCAGGTGATCCTGCAAGCCGCCGGATTTCAGGAACGCCGATGATCGCGTGTATTGCTCGATGTGATCCTGCGGCGCCATCATCGTCTGCATTTCGCCAGTGAGCGCATGGAACACATTTGTCGCCGGTGCGCCCGCGATGCCGGCCTTGTACACGCCCGGATAAGTGAACAACGACGTGGTCGTCAACAGCCCGCCATAACTGCTGCCCCACATGCCGATGCGCTGCATGTCGACGTAATGCTGGCCTTCGAGAAACTTCACGCCGCTGAACAAATCTTCGACATCGACACCACCGTAATCGAGACCGATGCGCTGCCGGAAAATCTTGCCGTGACCGGCGCTGCCGCTGATGTCCACATTCAGCAATACATAACCTTGCTGCGCCAGATATTGATCCAGCCCCCAGGTCGGATGTGCGATCCGCCCGCCCCATTGGTTGCGCACGGTATTGCTGTAGACCGAGCCGAGAATTGCCGGATATTTTTTGTTCGGATCGAAATTCGGCGGCAACGTCAAACGGCCATGCAGGGTCGTGCCATCACGCACATTTTTGAAGCTGACATATGTCGCGCTGACCCAATGATATTGGTCGAATTCCGGCAATCGCGAATGGGTGATCTGGCGCGTCGAATCTTCTTGCGCAGGCGATGCGTCGAGTCGTGTCAGATAAAAATCCGGCGGTGTCGAGTCGCTTGAAAAAACATCGGCGGCAAATTTTCCGTCGGGTGAAATTTCGCTGCTGTGCGTGCCGGCCTGCGTGGTCAATCGTTGCGCCTTGCCGCCGCTCAGCGGAACTCTGAACAACTGGCGCTCTTCGGATTTTCCTTCGTTGGCAGTGATGAAAATCGCATTCGCCGCCGGTGCGATCGATACCGAAAACACCGCCCAATCGCCGCTGGTGATGCGCTTCGGTTCACCGCCCGAGCGCGCCGTGTAATATACGTGATAATCGTTGTCGCGATCCGAAATGAAATAGATGCCGCGACCGTCCGGCGCCCACTCCGACCACCATTCCGCGGTGACGTTTTTCGGATCTTTTTCTTCGTGCAGCAATGACGATTTTCCGCTGCGCGGATCGATCAGCAGCAAGCGCCGATCCTTGACATACAAGTCGCTGCTATCGACCAGCACAGTTTTATTGTCCGGCGCCCACGATAGACCGAAGATCTGATCCATCGGGCTGCCGCCGAGATCGGCCCAGCGCACCTCGCCGCCTTTCGCCGCGACAAACCCGATACGCCGATACGCCGAAGGCTCGCCCGGAAACGCGCGCTTGACCGGCACGATGCGCGACTCTTCGCTCAAGTAATCCGGAATGTCTCGCATTGGAATATGGGTTTCATCGCTCTCGATAAATACCAGCGATTCGCCATCGTTCGACCAACGGAATTCTTCGACACCGACGTCTTTTTTCGCTACCGTCGTCAGCTGAGTCGACGCGACGGCGGTGCTGCCATCGAGTGGCGCAATCCACAAATCACCGGCGGACAAATACGCGATGCGATTGCCGCGCGGCGCAACACTGGCCTGACTTTTAGCGCCGGTCGTGGCAGTGAGGCGAATTTCTTTCTCGCCCGGAACGACCTTGTACAGCTCGCCCTTGAAGGTGAAAACGATCTGCTTCGAATCCGCGGTCCACGTTATCGCAGACACACCCGCATCGGTTTCGGCCGCGACAACCTGTTCGAGTTTCGCGACATCTATACCCGGATTAGTCGGCATCTCGGTGCGCGGCATGTGGGTGACACGAACCGGTTTGCCGCTGCCGACATCGGTGATCCAGACGTCGTGGAAATTCGTGCCTTCGTCATTCCACAAGAACGCCACACGCTGGCTGTCCTTCGCCCAGACGAAATCCTTCGGTGTCGTGCCGATCAGCCACGGCAGGCTGTACAAGCGATCGATATCTAGTTTTTTCGTCTCGCCACTGGTGCCATTCGTCTGCGCCGTAGCGGATAAACACAACAGTGTCAGACATGCTACGAAGATGCGTTTGCAGAACAGGATCGAACCGAGTTTTCTCATCAGGAGTTTCCGCCGGATTTCATGGCCGCTTGATGCGCTCAACCCGAGCAAATCATCGCAGCGATTGGAGAGGGATCGCTGCCGCCCACAGCGCGAATCACGATAGACGATCTGCCCGAGTCGTGGCAATGCGATTCTGCGCGTTGCGCACGAATCACGACTGCTTCGAAGCAGTGCCGACGCGAATTCCGGAGCATAAAAACCCGGGCCGATGATCAGCGGCAAATGGCAGGCGTCGGCAAGTTCAAGAGCCCGCTGCTGCGCGGGCTGGCGGCGTGTCCGCCTATCTCCACAACGGCAGGGCGGCGTTCTCCGCAGTGAATTTCTACGAGACGCGCTTCAATATCGGTTGCAGCGCCCCGGAGAAACGCGGCCTCGTCGCGTTCCTCAGCGCGCTGCAGTCCGATGTCTTCTCGCCCGTCAGCGCCGACGGCTTGCCGCAACCGCACGCGCCCAGTCAAGCGCGCGAAGGCGTTGCCACAGATCCAGATGTTCGCGGCGATAGATCCAGGCTTCGTCGTCGCCGCCAAGCCGTATACCCAGCGGACTCATTCGCGGCGCTTTCGGATTCGGCTTGAGCAGCCAGACCAGCAACTTGGGGTATTCCTGAGCGGCGTCGCTCAGCGCGGTCGTGGCTTCGCCGCCGCGGCCCAGCGCGAACAAGGCGAGTGCACGGCTGTAGCGCATCGCGGCGAAATCATCGGGATACAGATCCGCGAACGCGAGTGCCTCAGTGTGACGATCCAGCTCCAGATAACGCCGTAACAATGCGCTGCGAAATCCCTGGTTATCGTTTGGGTTCAGCGTGCGCACCAACCATTCGAGGCGTTCGAGATTCTCTGGCGTCGGCGCATTTTCCAGATCACGGGCGATGCGCCCACCGAGCAAGTTCAGCGCCGGTCGATTATCCAGCCACCCCCATTCGAGTTTGAGCCCCACCGCCGCGTTGGCGCGAATCGTCTCGCGCAACACTTGCTCACCGCGATCGAGCAACTCATCAATAATACCCGTTGCCCCAGCTATCGGCAGTGCGATTGCGGCATGCACCATCTCATCAAGTACGGTGAACGCATTCCATAACTGCGGATGCGTCTCCAGTACCGCCAGCCATGCGGGTGCCAGCGCCCAGACAGCGCCGCCGGCAGCGTCCTGCAACGGCGAATCGGCGATGCTCGCGAAGACATCATCCCAGAGCGCCAGCGCCGTTTTCAGCCCGCGTTTTGGCCGCAGTTCTCCGGCCGAATCGCCATGGACTTGCAGCGTGTATTGCGCCGTGATCGGGGGCACGCTTTGCCACAGATCGAGAAATTCGGCAACGCTCGGATCGCGGTCTGCAGCGACACGCAAGAAGGCTTTACCACCTTCGTTGACGACGTTGCGCAGCAGTCCGATCAGGTCGGCCAGCGCCGGATCTCGCCGCCGCTCGAAGCGCAGCAGCCAGAAGCGTGCGCGCTCACGCGCTTCGCCCTCGCGCCCCTGACTGAGCAGCAAGGTCACTTCCAGATGCGATAGCGAGGGCGATTCCGGATCGCTTCGCTGCGCCTGCGCGAACAACGCCCAGGCGCGTGGGTAGTCGCCGTCGTCGGCCAGCATGGTGACGCGGCGCTGCATCGCCGCTGAGCGAATATCACGGTCGCCATGCGCGAGCGCACGATCGAGCAGTGCGGATTTTTTGCGCGGTTTGCCAAGGCTCGTATATGCGTCGAGCAGCAGATCGAACAGCAATTCATGCCGCGTATCGAAACGCGTGTCGTCGCCAAACCACGGCTCCAGCAAGCTCAAGGCATCCTTGTTGCGGCCCTGCTCGCTCCATTCCTGCGCCGTGTGCGCGACCATGTCCCGATCGATCCGGCTGTCCGACAATTCGGCCCAACGCTTGCGCGGCAATGCATCGAGCAAGTACGGCAGCAAATTCATGCGCACTATGGGAATATCGCGCTCGATGAGCTGACAACACTGCTTGTACTTGCGTCCCGATCCGCAATGGCAGGCCGCATTGCGCTCGGGCGCTGGCAGCGCCGCCGCCGCGTAACGATGTGCCGGGTGCGGCGTCTGCTTCCATACCGCGCGTGACATGCAGCGTGCGAGCCGACGGCGCAAATCCGCATCGTCGCGCAGGTAGCCTACGGCGGGAGGCGGGAACAACGCGTCGGACATGGGTCCGAACGCGGCGTCGTAGTCGGCATAGTTGGCGCCAGTCGCGATGGTGCGGGTACACCAGTCGACAAACAGCTCAAGATCGAATAGCACTTCGCGGGATGGGGCTGGGATGTTTGTCATCGGCGAAATGTGCACGAGCCCGCGATGGCTTGCAAGCCCGCCGCCTCTCTCCTGCGAGACGGTCATACGCCAGCGACGAGTATCTCGCAGGGCGACCCATTCGGCGCACGTCGGCGTCTTGTTTCTTTGCCGAATTCCGGGCGAAAAAAAACCCAGCATCGCTGCAGGGCTTTTTTTTCGGCGGACTCTACGCAGCCGCGGAAACCAGGGAAGGTTTCCGCCTGACCGTAGCTCGGGTTAGCCGCGTCGCGGCGTAACCCAAGTTATCTGACGATGAGGCGTCGATCAAAAATCCATGCCGCCCATGCCGCCCATACCACCGCCGCCACCGCCACCGTGGCCGCCGTGCGACTCTTCTTTCTTCGGCGCTTCAGCCACCATTGCCTCGGTGGTGATCATCAGGCCGGCGATCGACGCTGCGTTCTGCAATGCATAACGCGTCACCTTGGTCGGATCGAGAATGCCGAGCTCGACCATGTCACCGAACGCACCGGTGGCGGCGTTGTAACCGTAGTTACCCTTGCCTTCCGCGACCTTGTTCAGGATCACGCTCGGCTCTTCGCCGGCGTTCGACACGATCTCGCGCAGCGGCGCTTCCATCGAGCGCTTGGCGATCAGGATGCCATGATCCTGGTCTTCGTTGTCGCCCTTGAGCTTGCCCATGCCGACCAGCGCACGGATCAAGGCAACACCACCGCCCGGAACCACGCCTTCTTCGACCGCTGCACGGGTTGCGTGCAGGGCGTCTTCGACGCGCGCCTTCTTCTCTTTCATTTCGACTTCGGTGGCTGCGCCAACCTTGATCACGGCCACGCCGCCGGCGAGTTTGGCAACACGCTCCTGCAGCTTCTCGCGGTCATAGTCGGATGAGGTTTCCTCGATCTGCGCCTTGACCTGCTTGATGCGGGCCTGGATGCCGTCGGCCGTGCCGGCGCCGTCGATGATCGTGGTGTTTTCCTTTGTGATGACAACTTTCTTGGCGCGACCGAGATCCTTGATCGTGGCCTTTTCCAGCTGCAGGCCGACTTCTTCCGAAATCACCGTACCGCCGGTCAGGATCGCCATGTCTTCGAGCATCGCCTTGCGACGATCGCCGAAGCCCGGTGCCTTCACTGCGCACACCTTGACGATGCCGCGGATGGTGTTGACCACCAAGGTTGCGAGCGCTTCGCCTTCGACTTCCTCGGCCACGATGAGCAGCGGCTTGCCGGCCTTAGCGACGGCTTCGAGTACGGGCAGCAACTCGCGCACGTTGGAGATTTTCTTGTCGTGCAACAGGATGTACGGATCTTCCAGTTCAGCCTGCATCGACTGCTGGTTGTTGATGAAGTACGGGCTGAGGTAGCCGCGATCGAACTGCATGCCTTCGACCACATCGAGCTGGTTGTCCAGGCCCGAACCTTCTTCCACGGTGATCACGCCTTCCTTGCCAACTTTATCCATCGCCTCGGCGATGAGCTTGCCGATCAACTCGTCGCCATTGGCCGAGATCGTGCCGACCTGGGCGATCGACTTCGAATCGGACGACGGCTTGCTGAGCTTCTTGAGTTCTTCGACGGCGGCGATCACGGCCTTGTCGATGCCGCGCTTCAGATCCATCGGATTCATGCCGGCCGCAACGGCCTTCATGCCTTCGCGAATCATGGCCTGGGCCAGAACGGTCGCGGTGGTGGTGCCGTCGCCGGCAACGTCGGAAGTCTTGGAAGCGACTTCCTTGACCATCTGCGCGCCCATGTTCTCGAACTTGTCAGCCAATTCGATTTCCTTGGCGACGGACACGCCGTCCTTGGTAATCGTCGGCGCACCGAAGCTCTTTTCGAGCACGACATTACGGCCTTTCGGACCCAGCGTGACCTTGACCGCATTCGCGAGCAGGTTCACACCCTTGAGCATGCGCGCACGCGCGTCTTCGGAAAAACGTACTTCTTTCGCTGCCATGTTGAAATTCCTTATGTTCTAAATTGATGCCAAACGTGATGCAGACTTGCAGTGCCGGCGGTTACCCGCGCGCCGCTCAGCCTTCGATCACCGCCATGATGTCTTCTTCGCGCATGACCAACAGATCTTCGCCATCGACTTTTACTTCGGTGCCGGAATACTTGCCGAACAACACTTTGTCGCCCTTCTTCACGGCGATCGGACGCACTTTGCCGTCCTCGAGAATCTTGCCGGTGCCGGCGGCGATAACTTCGCCACGGCTGGGCTTTTCGGCGGCGCTGTCAGGGATGACGATACCGCCAGCCGATAGACGCTCTTCTTCCATACGTTTGATGATGACGCGGTCGTGCAAGGGACGAAGGTTCATAGCTACTCCTTCAAGAGGTTGAGTGGAAGGGGGTTTTCTCGAACTGCTAGCACTCGCATTCGACGAGTGCCAATTTTAACCCGATACCAGAGGAAGGCAAGGCCTGATTCTGGAGCAGGCATGAACTGTGGGCGCGAGTTGAGCTTTCAAGGGCACGATTTAGTATCGTGGCGTGTCGGCGTTACCGAATCGCGTCATTTATCTGGAGGCACTTCATGAACGGCAAACAATTGTTTGATGTAGGCGCGCGGCTGCTCGCAGTTTGGTTCATCGTGAGCGGAATTGCTGGCCTGCCGCAGGCACTCGACGTTTATTCACCGACCAACGCCGCTTTGTTTGACCCCAACAATGGCGGCGAGCGGGCCTTGTTCGTTTTCCTCGCTGTCGCCGGTAACGCCGTCTTTGTCGTTAGTGGGCTGGTGCTGCTGATTCGCCACCCGCCTTCGGCGGATCCCGCACGCTTGCCATCGATCGATTCCAATGCGTTGCTCGTGGCTGGCATGCGCTTGCTTGGCCTCGCGCTGGCATTGCGGGCGGCTCTAAGCTTGTTCGTGACGATTGTGTTGGCTTTCATTTATCCAACCACAGGCGCGGCGGGCTATGTAGCTGGTCTTGGGCAGGCACTCACTTGCGCATGCGGCCTGATATTACTGTTGCGATCCACAGCAATAATGCGCTTGATCGCACGCGCCAGCGCCGCACCCGCTGTTGGCGACGAAACCAAAATTACGACGGTGACCGAAACCAGCGACACAAATACGGGAGTCTTCTGATGGCAGCGGACTTCTGATTTGAATCCACGTACTTCAGCGTCTGGCGAATCGCCAAGAATCGGAGGCTCGATTAACTAGCCGCTGCTGCGCAAAATCCATAATCGGCCGCACGCAAAGTGATGGAGACGGAACAGCGATGAAGCAGATAATTTTCCTTCTGGTGATTGTTGCCACGGCGATAAGCATTTCGATCGCGCGTCAAGCAGCCTCACCTCCCATAGAGGTCTCTGTCATTCCAGAGATTCGGGACGGAAGTCCATTCCTGCATATTCAACTCAAGAATGCTTCACACAAGAGCCAGAAAATGTGGGTAACGGAACTTCCTTGGCGAGACGATTCAACGTTTTGGGTCTTCATCGGTGTGTCCACGTTGGAAGGTCATAAAGCCACGTCAGAACCAATTCGGGGACTTGGAAACTTCGAAGTGGGAGACATTCTTCTCAGCCAGGGCGAAACGATAAGCGGGCGCATCGATCTGAAAAAATCACTTGAGGGATTGGAAGCAATCTGCCGGGAAGGAAACGTATTGATATTCTGGTCCTTTGATCCCTCGACACGGGATCGAGGGAGCCTGTCA